>JAFDCR010000126.1 GCA_019312685.1 Deltaproteobacteria bacterium
AAAATTAAAAATAATAAAACAATATTTATTACATGAAAGCTTTGGGGAAATTATATTTCAATACTGCTACTTAACTGAACCTCGTTCCGAACCAGGAGGCAACGAATGCCAATAAGACACTTTCCAGAAGAGCATGAGAAGTTTGAAATCCAGGCCTACAAGAAACCTAAAAGCTTCAAGCTTCTCAAGGAAACGCATATTGCGTTTACAGGGTCCCCCCGCAAACATCCTTACGATCCTGATCGGGTCATCCTGATTACCGATCCATACAGCAAGATAACATCCTACTATGAATTCAAAACCGATGACATCTCATTTGTCGAAGAACTGGTAAACCTGGTAAATATTGACGGCGAAACTGTCCCCATGGCACGAATCTGGGTAAAAAAGAAAAGTATCGGGGCCAGGGCTTCACTTTTTGTAGTTGACGATACAACTCTCTGAAAAACTGCACTTTGACCGGAAAGGGCTTCTGCTTTAGCAGGACCGAGGGTCTTTGTAATCCGGGATTGGACTCCAATGGCTTAAAGAATGAAACAGGGATTCCGGTTTATTGTTGGTTTATTTACACTCCTCTTCGTTATCTTTCTTACAGTAGTTTATTATGGTGCATCCCTTATGGAGCAAAAATCCTACTCCGGTCACTTCCTGCCCCTTTCAGAAAAGGAAAAAGAGATAAGCTCCAATCTGCGTAAACATGTCTATACGCTGGCCGATGCAATAGGGGAAAGAAATATCTGGAAGCCGGCAAAGCTCAATAGTGCAGCTGAGTATATTGAAGAAAACTGGCAGGCGCAGAAATACACTGTCCGACGACAGGAATATGATGCACGGGGAGTTCCTGTATTCAACCTTGAGATTGAAATCCCGGGTGTTTCCAAGACAGATGAGATAATTGTAATTGGAGCCCATTACGATTCCGTGCATGGTTGTCCCGGCGCCAATGACAACGGTTCGGGTGTTGCTGCCCTGCTGGAGATTTCACGCCTGCTGGCCAGTCAAAAACATTCCAGAACAATACGTCTGGTAGCCTTCACCAATGAAGAGCCTCCCTTTTTTCTGCGCCGGGATATGGGGAGCAAGGTCTATGCCTCCAGGGCCCGCAAGCGCAATGACAATATCGTCGCAATGCTGTCCCTTGAAACTATGGGGTATTATTCTGAGAAGCCATGCAGCCAAAAGTATCCTTTTCCTTTCAGTTTTTTCTACCCCCATACTGCAAACTTCATCGGATTTGTCGGCAACCTGCGCTCCCGTCAGCTCGTAAAACAAAGCCTGGCTGCATTCCGGCGTCATACGAAATTCCCTTCTGAAGGTACTTCGGCCCCGGGATGGATAACCGGCATAGGCTGGTCCGATCACTGGTCTTTCTGGAGCCAAGGTTACAGAGCCATCATGGTCACGGATACCGCTTTATTCAGATATGATTATTATCACACCTCTCAGGACACGCCTGAAAAAGTTGATTATGACCGCTTGGCCAGGGTAACTAAGGGGCTGTCCCAGGTTGTCATTGAACTTGCCAATTCGAAATAGCTTCATTATAACCTTTTGTGGCTTTTATAAATCGTCATATAAGGAAAAATTATTATGCAAATCCACTTTCTTGGAGTCGGGGAAGCCTGTGACGGCAACCAGCCGAACACTTCAATCCTGTTGAGGAACGAAACAGATGAAAAAGCAGGCCGGATTCTGCTTGACTGCGGCTTCAGCGTCCCCCACAGTTTTCTTTCTTTAAATCCTCCGGCAGAAGAACTCGATGTTCTCTGGATTTCACATTTTCATGGAGACCACTTTCTGGGGACACCTCTTCTGCTTCTCTGGTTCTGGGAAATGAACCGTTCCAGACCTCTCAATCTAATCGGACCGCCGGGCATTAAAATGAAAATCGAACAGGCCATGGATCTGGCATATCCGAACTTCAGGAACCGGCTTCAGTTTCCTTTGTTATTTCATGAAATCAAACCTGGAGAACAGCTCCGCGTAGCCGCATGCTCCTGGAATGCAGCTTATAACGAACATTCCCAACCATGCTTGTCAGTTCGGGTTGAAATCCAAGATAAAGCCATTTTTTACAGCGGCGACGGCCGTCCGACTCCCATGACACTGGCACTTGCTACCGGTTGCGACATCATCATCCATGAGGCTTACGGATTTGAAGACTTGGTACCCGGCCATGGCTCTATCAGAGCCTGTCTTGATTTCGCCCGGAAGTCAAACGTAAAACAGTTGGCGCTGGTGCATATGCAGCGGGATGTTCGCCTGCAGTGCGATGCTGCCTTAATAAAATTCCAGAAGGACTACAGGGATGTACATATTATTTTACCGGAACAGAACAGCACAATGTCACTGTAATTTATATAACTGTCCTGTAGATGTAATTTCTAAACCTCCGGGATGAATGTTTTTTCGTCCTTGACACCTGTAACTGTTCTAAATTATGGTACTTATTTGCTATAGCATCTCTTCGGGCACAAAAAAAATATTGAAGCTCCCCGCAGCTTGCTGCGGGGAATCTTCTACGTAAGGAAGTTGACTTTATTAAATTCGCTCGCTAACCCCGCGGCAAGCCGCGAGGAATGCGCTCGCTTATCGTGTTCAATATGTAGAGATCGTTCTGTAAGATCGGATTATATCTGGGGGGCATTCAATGCGTTACATTGCCATATTGTTTCTATTGGTTACAAGTACTGCAGGTGTTTTAGTGCTGCCGGCTGCTGCAGATACACGCTATGTCAGCGACCAGCTGATAATAACCTTGCGGCAGGGGAAGTCGACGCAACACAAGATATTAAAAACCCTGAAGACCGGAACCCAAATGGAAGTGCTTGAAGAGGGGGATACATACCTGAGGGTCAGAACAGAAGACGGCACTGAGGGATATGTCCTGCGCCAGTATATAAGCTCAAAACCACCCGATACACTCCGGATAAATGAGCTGGAAACCGAAAACAGCCAGCTGACATTACAAAATAAAGAACTGCAGAAAACACAAAAAAACCTTGAAAACCAACTCAAAGCAGTCGAGGAAAAATATGCCCTTGAGTTGTCTGACTGGACTGCTAAATCTTCTGCAATAGAGCAAAGCCTTGCAGAGGCCCTGAGTAATGAGCAAATATTATCTGAAAAATACAACACCCTTGTCAGCCAGGCAGAAAACGTCATAAAGATAACGAGGGAAAGAGAAGAATTCCTCAAGGAAAACAATAAGCTGAAAGCAGAAATTAATGAACTCAGGGCGAAAATTAAAAAAATAGCTAATTTAAGAATGATAAAATGGTTTCTGGCAGGTGGCGGGGTTTTCTTATTCGGCTGGATTGCAGGGAAAATCTCCAGAAAAAAAAGAAGAAACCGGCTGGAATAAAGATCTTTGCATTCAAATCAACCACGGATGAGCTGTTTGGTCTTAATATAAAGAATGCAGTAAAAACTACTAACTAATTGCTGCTTCGGGCAGTATTCTTTTAGTTGTCCTAAACCGCCACCCCTTGCCGTGACTTTGCCACAATACCGGGGAGCATATCACAGAAAACAGCAACTTCCCGGCTTGTGTTGAATCTGCTCAGACTGATACGAAGGGTTCCGTGGATATGGGTTTCCGGTACCGCCATGGCCCGCAATACATGAGAAGGATCAAGGTCACCGCTGTGGCAGGCCGAATGCGCCGAGACAGCAACCCCCCTCTCATCCAGCTCCTGCACCATCGCTCCGGAAGCACAGTTTTTAAAACTTACATTCAGTGTATTGGGCAATCGAGGTTGTCCGGCACCATTGACAATTGCTTCGTCAATTTCCTGCAGGATGCGTTCCTGCATGGTATCGCGCAGGCTGCGGATCTCTGAATTGCCTTTTGCGAGATGTTTGCCGGCCAATTCACAGGCCTGTCCCAGCCCAACAATACCGGAAACGTTCTCGGTTCCGGCCCGGTGGTCCATTTCCTGACCGGCCCCCATGATCATTTTTATAAAAGGGGCGGTCCTTCTGACATACAGGGCTCCACTGCCTTTGGGACCATGCAGCTTGTGGGCCGCGACCGCAAGATAATCTATATTCAAATTTTCCAGGTTGACCGGTTCCTTTCCTACCAGCTGAACAGCATCACAGAGAAAAAGGGTTTTCTTGTCACCGCAGATTGCACCTATCTCCTCAATGGGGAAGATAACGCCGCTTTCATTATTGGCGCCCATTAGGGTCACCAGGGCGGTATCAGACCGGATACCTTCAGCCAGTTGTTGGAGGTCAAGGGAACCGTCCCGGCCCACGGGCAGTAATTCAATGGTATAACCGAACCTCTGCTGGAGAAACTCAAGGGGTTGCAGGATTGAAGCGTGTTCAACTACAGAGGAAATGATATGTTTTCTTTCAGGAAAGGCTGAAACAGCGCTCCAGATAGCGGTATTGTTTGCCTCGGTGCCGCCGCTGGTGAAAAATATCCTTTTCGGCGGACAGTTAAGCAGACCTGCGACCTGCTCCCGGGCTTTATTTATTCCTGCAAGAGCCTGTTCCCCGAACCAATGCCCGCTTGAGGGATTGCCGAAAAGCTCATCATTGAGATATGGAAGCATTGCCTCACGTACAGCAGGGTCCAAAGGTGTCGTGGCATTATTATCGAAATAGATTCGTTCCATATTTTACCCATTCTTGTAATTGGCCTTAACAGAATAAACCTGAAATGCGGTATACGTATAGAGAAATTACGCAACCTTAGATATCCAAAGAAATCAACCGTTACGGCTGTTATATTTCAAGCATCCTGTCCAGGGCGATCCTGGCAAGTTTTGCGGTATCGGGATCAACTGTAATCTGATTTTTTACTTCATTCTTTACAAGATTGTCCAGAACCCAGAGGAGATACTTGGGTTTTATCCTGTACATAGTTGAACAGAGACACTGAAACGGTGAAAGAGAGTGAATTTCCTTGTCAGGGTTAAGC
Organism: Deltaproteobacteria bacterium; assembly: GCA_019312685.1. Taxonomy (GTDB): domain Bacteria; phylum Desulfobacterota; class Desulfobulbia; order Desulfobulbales; family BM004; genus BM004. The sequence continues at coordinate 4,934 of JAFDCR010000126.1, forward strand.
CTGGCAAGCCTGTTTACCAGGTTTATTTCTGTCCCTATGGCCCATTTCGAACCGGGAGGCGAACCGGAGACAGCTTTTATGATATTTTCTGTTGAACCGTACTGGTCTGAAGCGGAAACCACCTCACGCCTGCATTCAGGATGAACTATTATCTTCATCTCCGAATCTTTTTCGCGCCACATCCTGACATGGGCCGCGCTAAACTGCATATGGACCGTACAATAGCCGTTCCATAAGATAACTTTAGCCCTTTTTAAAGCATCTGCAGTGTTGCCGCCCAAATGCAGATCACGTTTCCAGAGAATAATCTCTTCCGGTTTTATTCCTAAAGCAACAGCTGAATTTCTTCCGAGGTGTTCGTCGGGGAAAAAAAAGACCCTGTCGCCCCGCTCCAGGGCCCAGGTCAACACCCTTTCGGCATTGGAAGAGGTACAGACCGAACCGTGATGCTCTCCGACAAATGCCTTTATTGCCGCGGATGAGTTAACATAGGTAACCGGAATGATACGGCTGGTATCGACAACATCATCCAACTCCTTCCAAGCCCAGCTTACTTCATCCAAAGTGGCCATATCTGCCATGGGACATCCGGCTCTGAGGTCAGGAAGCATCACCGCCTGGTTGTCACCGGTCAGGATATCAGCCGATTCCGCCATAAAATGAACACCGCAGAAAACGATATAGGGTTTATCTTTACAGGCTGCCGCATGTTTCGCCAATTTAAGGGAGTCTCCCGTCATATCGGCAAACTGGTATACTGATTCCTGTTGGTAGTGATGGCAGAGAATCAGGAGTTTCTCCCCCAGCTCCAACTTCCGGGCAGCTATACGCTCTGTCAGGACATCTTCTGGCTGCGCATGAAATTCAGTCCCAATATCAACCTGCTGCAGTTCCACGGTATGAATCTTACTCAATTTTAATTAATCAACAAATCAGGCTTCTGTTTACCTCATTTGGATATATTTATGATACCGGTTTATTTGGCCAGTTTAACCCAGGCGGCGCAGGGCCCCTTATCGCCCTGTCCTTCACCAAATCTAACACCATCCCCTTCCGACAACTGGTTCATGGTGACATCTTTCAATGCATTTTCATGAAAGTAAATCTCCTGGCCCTGAGGCGTAACGATAAAGCCATAAGATTCGTAAGGAAACAAGCTTTTTACAACCCCTTCCCCGCCGGTTCCTTTGGCTGTTTCCGGCTGCATCTTAAAAGACTGCCGTCTCTTGCGCTGCTGTTCCTTTACCTGCAGGCCGAGAGTGTTGAATGCATCCACCAGCAGTGTAACAACCTTTTCCCCTTTTCTTTTCACAACCACTGTATCGTTTGGGATAGTAGCCATCAATCTCACTTCATACCCACCCTCTCTATGAGAAGATGTGCTCTCAATTGTCACGCGCAAATTATGAATAAAACCCGCATGATGTCTGTCAAGTCGCGCTTTCTCTTCATCAACTTTATCCTGCCAAACTTTTCTTATTTCCAGATTACGGGCTTCAACCTGTAGTTCCATCTAGCTCCTCCATAAATAATTAAACAATATTAAAATGCGCCCTAAACACGCGTTTTTTAACTGCGCTGTATATCTTAACATATATTCGTATAATACCCTAGTAATGTTGACAAGTACCGCTTTAAAAAAACCGCGATTTGTCATTCTTTTTCATCCAAATCTAAAGAGCGGAAAATAAAATAAAAATGTTAAAACTTGGCAAGTTAAAAAAAACATAATAATGTAACTTTCTTTTTTCACCCTTGGGATAAAATTAAATTTAAATGAATATGGATAGTGAACAATGCTTGTCAAAGACATATTAAATTCAAATAAAACCTGTATCAGTTACGAATTCTTTCCCCCTAAACAAAAAGAGGACTGGAATTTGCTTTTCCAGACAATTTCAGACTTGATCCCTTTGGAACCTGCCTACGTAAGTGTAACTTACGGGGCAGGCGGTTCTACCCGCGACCGCACTCATGATCTTCTGGTCAAAATCAAAGAGGAAACCGACCTTGAAGTTGTATCACATTTAACATGTGTCGGCTCAACAAGAGACGACATCCATAACATTCTCAGCAACTATAAAAAACATGGGATAGAAAATATCCTGGCTTTGCGGGGTGACCTCCCCAAGGGACAGACCCATTGGCAACAACCGGAAAACGGTTTTGCTTACGCCTCTGAACTGGTAGCATATATAAAAAAGCAATTCCCGGAAATGGGTGTTGGAGTGGCTGGATTCCCTGAAGGCCATCCGGAAACTCCCAACCGCCTAAAGGAGATTGAATATCTTAAGGAAAAAGTGGATGCCGGGGCCGATTATATTGTCACCCAGCTCTTTTTTGAGAACCGTGATTTCTATGATTTCTGTGAGCGCTGCGAGCTGGCGCATATCAATGTTCCGATCATAGCAGGAATCATGCCGATTACCACAAGGCAGAGTATGATCCGGATGGCGGAGCTTGCAGCCGGTGCCCGGATACCTGCCCGTCTCCTTAAGGCTGTTGAGCGGGCTGGCAGCGATGAGTATGTGGAAAGGGTGGGTGTTCACTGGGCCACAGAACAGGTTCGCGACCTGATTGATAACAATACCCGGGGTATCCATCTTTACACCCTGAACTGCTCAACCGCAACTCTCAGAATATATCAATCCCTTGGAATCAGCAGTTCCGTCCAGCTTTTAATGTAATATCCCGGATATTTTTCTTTTTAATCTGAATAACCTAAGAGTATTTGTGCGTTTTCTGTATTTCCGCTTCTTCCCTGCATGGGAGATTACCCTATCTTAATCAGCTGGGTAAAACAGACGGGCGCCGGGTGATCTGTTATAATTTTTTTCTTGCTGTTAACCTGCCGTTCCATTACTCTTTTTTTAATCAAAAAATGGGCAATTGTTAATGTTTTAACCATATTTGATAACCCCAGTATATGGAAAAGCAAATCCTCCTCGCCGGTGATATTGGCGGCACAAAAACTGATTTGGCCCTTTACTCCCCGGAAAAAGGCCCCCTGCAGCCCCTTTTAAAAGCCAGCTATCCAAGTAATAACTATCCTGGGCTTGATGCAATCATAAAAGAGTTTTTATCTCAGACCGAGATTTCCGCAGCAGAAGCCTGTTTCGGTGTGGCGGGCCCGGTCCGGGACGGGAGAGCCGTTATAACTAAATTACCTTGGCAGCCTGATACCAGAATGCTGCAGTCATCACACAACTTCTCCAAAGTAACCCTGATAAACGACCTGGTCGCCACCGGATATGCCATACCCCATCTGTCAGAATCAGACCTTTTCATTATCAATGAAGGCATTTGTATCAACGAAGGTTCCATAGGAATAATCGCCCCCGGCACCGGACTCGGAGAGGCCATTTTCACCTGGGAAGGCTCCAGGTACACCCCTGTTCCTTCTGAAGGAGGTCATACTGATTTCGCCCCGACCACCGATACCGAAACCGCTCTCCTGACATATATGAAAAGCAAGTACGGACATGTCAGTTACGACAGGGTTTGTTCGGGCCGGGGTTTGCCGGACATATACGATTTTATCAATGCACACCTGCAGATTGAAGAACCTGACTGGCTGGCTGCAGAGTTGGCGGCCGCAGAAGACAGAGCGCCTATTATTGTCAACGGTGCCTTGGATGATTCCAGACTCTGCAGTATCTGCAAGGAAACATTAAAATTATTTGTTGAGATCCTGGGTGCCGAGGCAGGCAACCTGGCACTTAAAGGCTTGACCACATGCGGCATGTACCTGGGTGGCGGCA
>JAFDCR010000127.1 GCA_019312685.1 Deltaproteobacteria bacterium
AACTCCTAACCCGACAGTGATGCATATATCCGATATTTCGGTTCGGCCGAGAGAATTATTCTCAATATCAGGTATTCTGTCTTTTTTTAATTTCATATAATTACAATTTATGCTTTCTAAAGATTGCTCGTACTATTTGCTGCCTGTTATACCAATAGAATAACAACCGCCCTTACTTCCCTAATGTTGCTTTATAGATACCTGTTTCATAAACCTTACAGATATCCATCGCCATCCTTGAAGGGATGCCCAGACAGGTAAGCCGGCAGTAGATATGCAGCGGATTCAGCCGGTGTCTCATTCTGTCCAGAAAGCTTATTTTTCTATTGATATTCATGATAAATCCTAACTTCGTTTTTTTCCCTGGTTTGCTACCTACTCATCGCCTTTGCCTATAATATTGCAATTAACGGGCCATTTTGGGAAATATCAAATAAATATAATAATATCAAAATATTATAAGGACAGAATGGGCACTGAAATCTGGATCCGGGAAAGAGGGATTGGTGATATAACCAGACAACTATGCTAAAAACCCAATATGGTAATTATTATCAGTAAAGAGAAAATCCTTTGGGGTAATCAACTCAAATCCTCACCCAGGGCGGCAGAGGACAATCAAGGGCATAGACCAGCAGGCGGAAAAACTCCGCCTCCTTCATGGTGATCCGGTTGTCGTGGACAAGGCATTGAAAAGAGGCGTCAACAAGCTGCTGCTTTACTTTAGGACCAAGGCCGGCCAACCGGTTAAGGACTTCGGGAAGTTTGATGCTTTTGCACGCTTCTCTGTCCAAATACTGCATTCCGGAACCCTGCCTGCCGAAAGTTTCTGCAGCCTTCACAAAGGCTTCCCGGGCCTCGTCATTTTCATGCCCGAGATTTGCCAGAAGTGAAAGAACGGCGGATGTTTCAGCCGCCGCCTCCTTAACCGATCTTATCACTTTCACGGAACTCAGAGGTTTGACGAAATTTCTTTCCAGACGCCTGAGAACAACATGCTCCAGAGTAAATTCAAACAGGCTGATCCGCTTGTCGGCCTTGATCAGATCGTCGATGTTCTTTTCAAACCTTCTGAACTGTTCAAAGGACATGGAACGCAGCGAAGCCATTGCCAGATCCATCAGGGGTAGTCTTGCTTCCTCCTCCAGGGACGACAGCAAAGGCAGGATTTTCTCAGTTGCCGCAAAAACGGCCTTATCCGCCCCGGTTTTCAAAAGCTGCATCTGACGGGTCCGGACGGTTTCGTCCCGGTCGAGTAAAAGCCCGTAAATTACCGCCCTGGCCCCGAAGGGATTATCTGCCGCCTCCCGGATTCCGGCCGGCAGTGAACCGAGCAGGCTGCGGGCATACTCCATGTGCTCCCTTATCGGGACACCGATATCCCGGCTGACATTCTTCACATCCGGAGCAGAAACCGCCAGGGCCGCCACCGCTGCTCCTGCCGGACGCTGCTCCTGGCCCCTTATTTTCGCCGAATCAGCTATCTCCTCCTTGCCTTGCAATTGCGCCTGACTTCTCGCCACTTTCGGATAAACGCCCTTAAAGGAGGGATCCAGCCTTGTTATTCTTTCAGACAAAGGAGGATGGGTTGAGAACGCTTCAGCCCAACTGGCTTTCAGGCCGTTACTGAAGAACATGTGGCTGATTTCCTCAGCCTTGCCGTGGCTCATAAGAGAACCTGCCGCCAGGCCGCCTATTTTCTTGAGGGCCCCTGCAAGCCCCTCCGTATTACGGGTAAACTGTACGGCCGAGGCATCGGCAAGATATTCCCGCTGCCGCGAAACAGCGCTCTTGATGAGCTTGCCGAAAAACACCCCCACATATCCGAGTATCAGCAGCGCCAGCCCGAACAGAACTGAGCCGCCGCTGTTCTTACTGCGGCTCCGGCTGGAACCGCGCAGAATCGCCCGGCCGATCAGAGCGATCAACAGAATGCCGTGAAGAATCCCGACCAGCTTCAGGTCGAGCTTCATGTCGCCATTCAGTATATGGCTGAACTCATGGGCGATGACACCCTGCAACTCATCCCGGCTGAGGGTTTCCAGCGCCCCCTGAGTGATGCCGATCACCGCGTCATCCGGTGAAAATCCGGCGGCAAAGGCATTGATGCCCTTTTCATGCTCAAGCAGATAGACCGGGGGCACCGGCACCCCGGAAGCAATTGCCATTTCCTCAACAATATTTAAAAGTCTTTTTTTCAGAAAATCATCAGTGCCTGCCGGGATCAGTTTTCCGCCCAGCATTTCCGCCACTGCGCCGCCACCTGATTTGAGTATGGAAATCTTATAAAGAGAGCCGCTGATAACCACCAGAAGCGTCACCAGGGCCACAATGGCAAATAACTCCAGGTCCCAGAAATTAACAGGGGAAAATTGGCCTGTGTCGGTCTCCTGGTAGACGACGAAACCCATGATTACCACATAGATCGCAACAATGATAATAAAGACCGCCAGTCCCATATAGATGATCAGCTGACTGGTTTTCTTGCGCGCGGTATCCTGACTGGCAAAAAAATCCATACATACCTGAAAAGATTTCTGCGTCTTGATTTAAAAAGAAACCTTGGGCGCTTCCCTTTCCGCCTCCTCTTTTATTTCAAAAAGCTGGGCCTCTTTGAATCCAAAGGAATTGGCAATAATATTATTTGGAAAAACCTCCCGGGCGGTATTATAGGTCATAACGTAATCGTTGAACGCCTGGCGGGCAAACGCCACCTTGTTTTCCGTGGTGGTCAGCTCCTCACTGAGCTGCATCATGTTCTGGTTGGCTTTAAGGTCGGGATATGCCTCAACTAGGGCGAACAAACGGCCGAGGGTTCCGGTCAGGGTACTCTCAGCCCCTATAAGACCTTGGATTGCTTCAATATCCCCTGGATCCGTCGATGCTTTTTTCATGGCGTTTGAGGCCTGATTCCTGGCCTCGATAACTGCTTCCAGGGTTTCACGTTCGTGCTTTATGTATCCCTTTGCAGTTTCAACCAGGTTCGGTATCAGGTCATATCTTCGTTTGAGCTGTACGTCAATCTGGGCAAAAGCATTCTTGAAGCGATTCCTCAACTGGATCAGCTTATTGTAGATAGATACAATGAAGACAATACACAATACTATGACAGCTAAAATGACAAGCAACACAATCGTTCCCGTACCCATTTGCACCTCCCGCTCCTGATTAAGATTTCTTACTGTTGATCCTATTTTCTCAAAGCGTTAATTTCGGCACTTCATAAACAAAAAACATCCATGTGTTATTGACATACAACCTCAGATCCCGGGGACAGGGAACTCAGGCAGGCAACCACCTTGTTCTGTTCATCTTCAGTCAGTTGAACACCCTGTTTAATCATAAACGTTACGGTCGTTTCCCACTGGCGGATACTCTTGGTGCCAAGGGCACTGCATATCCGTGTTTTATAATGACAGCTCACGCATTTGGTATCTACAATGGAACCGCAGACTGCTGCGGAAGGCACCTCTCCGATTTCCTTTGTTCCACTGCAGGCCGAGACAAACAGTAGCAAAAACACCCCCCCCAAAACAGCCGGAATGAATTCACCTGTTCTCTTCATAGTAGGCTCCCACCATGGAATCATTCTGAATATCTTTTTTAACAGAGGAACAGCAAAACTATTATTTTCATCAATATCAGCTGTCAGTTCTCAACTTTCAGCTCTTATTCTGCTTCCCTTTTGCCTTTTGACGTTTACCTATTGCCTTTATTCCCCGTCTTTTATCATCATTTTTTCCCTCGACACCTTGGCCCCTTGTGTCTGTCAATCATTGGATTGTCTCGTTATCCAACAATCGTCGTCTGTATTGTAAGACGACAATCCTCGACCCCTGTCCTTTATATGACACCTTTCCTGCAAAGAAATATCTTATTTTTCAGAGAGTTGCACTAATTAATTTCCGGAGATGAAAGCATTTTAAATTAACTTGTTCCCAAGCCGCTATGCCGCATTGGTTTAATGCTTACAATTCCTGGTGCCAATTATGGGTGTCGGCAAACACCATGAATAATTCATTATTACCCACAGCAGGGAACTGAGAATCCAAAAATTTACGTGGCTATAAACTATTTTCAGGTTTTGATAACCTGGCCTCCCGCCTGCGCGGGAGTGACTGTATTGTATGGTTTGTTATCCCCGCAAAGGCGGGAGGTAAGCGACCAGGGGGAGACTCCGATCCAGTTTTTGTTCAGCAGTAATCTTCAAGTATACTAAAAAACCTGAGAATCATTAAGAACCACAAAAATTTATTTGAAAAATAATATCTGCCGTTTATTCTAGTTATCTAGGGTTTGAATGAAGGATTTAGGACATTTTGTGCTTTAAACGCAGTTTTACTACACCACATAAAACTACGAACCGTGTATGGGGCGGGAAATATCAATCCCGAGAATCTACTTGAACATATTGGGATAGTTTCCGGCCGGCTCAGGTTGAAAAATATCCGGATACCACAAATGTATTAGTTTAAAAAATAAATCATGCGTCTGCGAATCCTTTCCTATAACATGCACAGGGCTATCGGCGTTGACCGGCTCTTCAGGCCTGAAAGAATTGCCAGGGTTATCAATCATCACCAGGCCGACATAGTACTCCTGCAGGAGGTTGACGTAGGTGTCCCCCGCTCGCGAAATCTGGACCTGGCCAAAGAGATGGCTGAAGCTGCCGGTTACCCCTATTATGTTACCGGGCTTAATGTCAAACTGTATAAGGGAATGTACGGCAACAGCACCTTGAGCAAATATCCGTTCATCCAGTCCAGAAATATAAATCTCACAATCGGGAGACGAAAAGCCAGGGGATGTCAATATTCCTCAATCCTGGTCAGCAATTCCTCGGGATTTTCCCAGAAAGTTGAAGTTTTCAATCTCCACCTCGGTCTTTCATCGCAGGAACGGGTCCGTCAGATTGGACTTCTCATCCATTCAGATGAGTTCGCCTTCCTGTCGCCTGATACTCCATGCCTTGTCGGAGGGGATTTTAATGACTGGCGCACCCTTTTGGGGCCGATCTTCACCGATATCCTGAATTTTCAATGTGCCACCAATCACAGCACCGGCTACCACAACCCCTATCTTACCTATCCGTCCTTCTCCCCTACCGGCGGACTCGATAAAATTTTCTACCGCGGTCCCCTGAAGCTCATCAACCGGCGGCGCTGCTGGATGGGGATCACCAGGCTTGCCAGCGATCATCTACCGGTTATTGCAGAATTCGAACTGCAGGCAGCTGATGAACCTGCAAAACCTGAGGATGCCCTCTCACCCGAAAACATAAATTTCCTGATATAGTCCTGTGCGTCTTGTGTTGTATGGATAACAAATTGACACACCACGAAGACAAAATCAGCTCAAAGACGACTGCAGAATACGCCTCGCAACTGCTTGAGATCGTCAAGGGGCTGACCGCTGAAATTCACCCGGAATACAAAGAATCATTTAAACCGGCTCTGGACAGTTCGCTAGACCGAGATCTCGGCCTTGACAGTCTCGCCCGGATGGAACTTCTGGGACGCATCGAGAAATCCTTTAATGTTTCAATTTCCTAACAGACCCTGGCATCTGTAGATACGGTCCGTGATCTTCTGCGGGGAGTAATGA
>JAFDCR010000128.1 GCA_019312685.1 Deltaproteobacteria bacterium
ACCGTGTTCATGCGGCCCATATACGATATTTTATCTACAGCTGCCATCTGGTGGACCTGGGCAAACTTAAAATAAAACATACCGTAAATACTGATCAGGCAGATGGCAAACAATACTACCGTAGTTGCAAGAACAAGGTAGAAATCATAAGAACCTTTTAATTTATTCATATTTAGATCCCTTCATTTCCCTCCAGTGTAACCCAGATTATTCCCGGCCGTATTTTCCTTTATCCTCTTACTGGAAAGTATGTTCCCCTGGGAAGTAGAAAGAGGCCAGAAAGGTAAATATCATGGCTGCGAAGCAGATAATTCCCAGGATGGAGGTGAAATACCACATCGGTTTCTTATTGGCATACAATCTTGTATGCAGATACGTTGAGAATACCGCCCACATCATCAACGAACTGCAGATCTTTGGATCCCACCACCAGTTAGGCCCCCAGGCTTTAAGGGCCCAGGGATAGCCAAGAAGCATGCCGAGAGTGAGCATGAAAAAACCCAGTTTCGCGTGTTCGTAGCCGATTTTCTCAACCTGCAGATCCCTGCGGAAGAGCATAAATACCGATGAAATGAAAACGATTGTAATACAGGCGTACGAAATAAAAAGAAGCGGCGGATGGAACCACATATACTCGGCATTATAATAGAAGATCATCTTGGGATAGAGCCGCATGAAATATCCTGCTTTATACATCAGGGAAGGACCGGACGCATACCAGGGCCCAATCTCGTTGAAAAACCGCTCCAGGGGCCTGCCAAAAGGATTAGCCAGAAAAAAGAGAATTGCTGTCTGACCAGCCAGAAACAGATGCAGAATCGCCCGGTAGCGGTGATTCCGTATACGCAGGTGAACAGCGAGAGCCATGACTGCATAACATAAGAACCAGAAGTAATACTTCTCATTCTCAATCCATAAAGGTATCTTATAGCGGGGAGGGTCTGCCGGGTTATAAAGCGGCATTCCATAGGCGCTGTTCCTGTTCATATTCTCAAGCTGCTGGTTTGCCCACCCGATGATTTCGTCCGGCAGTTCCAGCGGCAGGTGCTGATATATCTGCCAATGGAACCAGCACAACCACAGAAAACCGCCGACAAAAAAAATGTTTATTGCTGTAAGCAGCCCGGTAGTGGATTTCTGCCAGACCGGCTTGCTGCGCCAAAGATTCACCACAGCTGAAACTCCAACCATGACTGATAAGATCAGCAACAGACCGAGAAAAATATTCCCGCCTTTTGTAAAGGCTTCTACAGGTATTAATGCTAACAGTTCAGGTTGCATAAATATATATTTTTGTAATTAGCAGACAAGTCATATAGTTAATAAGGTACAGTTGGAGAAATACAAATGACAAACTTATCTGCTATTGGTTAAAATTCAAACAGTTAAATCCTTTTTTTATGTTTATCGGAATTATATTTTTATAAACGATTTAACCTTCAATACTAATATAAAAAGAATCTTCCCGGAAATCAGGTTTGAAGTGTTACAACCATCCAGAAAAAGACGGGGTCGCCATATGCCAAGCCTGCGGCAGGGTCCTCTGTCATGAATGTGTCAGGGAAACAGATGCAGGTATTGCCTGCCGGGGGGAATGCACTGAATCCCTCAGGGCAGAAAAAAAGCTTCAAACGGAACTTGGTTTCCATCTGCAAAACGTAAAACGCTCCGCCCGTCTCTCTTCATTTTTTTCCATTGGCATGGGCATCCTGTTCATCCTTTTCTCCAACATGGGGTTCGGCCTCGTTTATAACTTTGTCCTTCTCCTCGGTATTGGTTTCACCCTGTATGGCAGCGTGGCACTGCTCGTCAACATGATTATATTTTTAAAGCAGCAAAAAAGAAGTAAACGTTATATTTGAATATTTGGCTGAGATACCAAATGTCAGGAGGACTGCAAAATGGAAAAAAATATCGGAGAATCAGACAAAATCTTTCGCTGGGCCGGGGGGCTGGCAATTATCATAATCGGCCTGGTGACCAAGAGCTGGTGGGGAATCATTGGGATCATTCCGATCGTTCTGGCGATAATCGGAACCTGCCCGCTTTATATCCCCCTTGGAATAAACACCTGCAAATTTGATAAGAAATAAGTGATTCGGCCGGTTCGGCGGTTTTCCGCGAAAATATGGCTTAAATAATCACGGTGTTTTCATATGCCGGCCATTTCGGTTAGCGTCCGGTCCACCTCCGCTGCTAGGGATTCAAGCGCGGCAAAATCAGTCAAAGAGGTTCCGTAGAGTTCCAAATCGGCCCGGGCTTTCCGGCCCATGCTGACAGCCGCTTTCAAGTTGCCGCTCTCAGCATGAATTTTCATGCCGGCCGCCCTGATGATCCCATGCAGAGCCTTTCGCCTTGTACCTTCCGCTTTGACCCAGAGCTCCTCCAGCAGTTCATGCATTTCAAAATAAAGACCATAAGCCCATAAAACCGCTGCCTGCTGCATTTTATCGTTAGAACTTTTATGGATTATAGTGTCACAAACCACATCATATTTTTTAAGCCTTTCCCTGACATATTCCTGATAGGGTTGCTCCAGATTCTGCGCCAGATAATCACCGGCCTTATTCCGGTATAATTCTGGCGCCTTTTCTGCCAAGGCCAGGAGGAATGAATTTGACAGGCTGTTTCGTATATCTCTGGCTAAACGGCTGCGAAAGGGATCAAACTTGTTGAGATTTGCCTTCTCCAAACTATCAACCTTTTTGGACGGTTCTCAAAATATCTTCATAGGGTATTACACCTTCCCTGATTAGCTTGAGTTGCCCTCCCTCATGCCCGATAATCGTCGAGCCTGTTTTGCCGGGCGCCTTGCCGCCGTCAAAGATCATGTCTATCTGGTTGCCGAACTGGGCTTTCACCTCATAGGGGTCGACAGCAGCAGCTTGTCCCGAGACATTCGCACTGGTTGCGGTAATAGGTCTTCCAAAAGCACGCAGAAGCTGTCGGGCAAACGGGTGGGACGACTGCCGCACCCCCACTGTCGAGGTTCCTGCCGTCAACAGGGAAGGCAGGTTTACTTTTGCCTTGAAAATAAGGGTAAGGGGGCCCGGCCAGTATTTGTCCATGAGCTGCAGATATACAACCGGTGTTTCATGTACCAGGTAAGGTAACGAATCCCGGTCGTCAACCAATGTCAGGATAGGTTTGGCAGTATCCCTTCGTTTCAGGGCAAACAGGTGATTCAGCGCCAGCGGATTCATGGGATCGACAGCCAGGCCGTAATAGGTCTCAGTCGGAAAGGCAACCACGCCCCCTTTGTTCAAAACAGCAACAGCCCTGTTCAGGTCCGCCATTGAACAGGGCTGGTAATTAACAGTATGCTTTTCCTCTTGGTTTTGTTTCATTATTTATATTGGTTCTGCAGCTTCTGATTCTTGGCCTCAACCTCTTTTACCATTTTCTTTTTAAAGGTTTCAAGTTTTGCCGCAATTTTCTTATCACTGAGTGCAAGTATTTCGGTAGCCAGAACCCCGGCGTTTTTCGCTCCGGCCTTACCTATACCCATGGTGGCCACCGGCACTCCCGGCGGCATTTGCACCGTGGACAGCAGGGCATCGAGTCCATTCAATGCCGAGGCATCAATGGGGACCCCGATAATGGGAATAATAGTATGGGCTGCCAGAACTCCTGCCAGATGGGCGGCCATACCTGCACCGGCAATTATAACCTGCAAACCTCTCGATTTAGCTGTTAGGGCATAATGGCTTGCCGCATCCGGGGTACGATGTGCTGAGGAAACCGTAATTTCAAAAGGTATATCCATGGATTTGAGAAAATCTGCGGCTGCCTGCATTACAGGCAGGTCGGAATCACTTCCCATGACTATCCCCACCTTGGCCTTTCCCGAGACAGCCTTGGAAGATTTCTTAGTGTGCCTTGCTGCCTTGGCACCAATATCCTTCTGGTAAAAACAGCCCGGCCATTTGATCATGGCAACT
>JAFDCR010000129.1 GCA_019312685.1 Deltaproteobacteria bacterium
TCCACCATCTGGTGGATAACCTCCCGGTTAACCTCAAAAGAGGGATACCCGAGAACCAGATGGGTCATGAGGAGGATATCCTTTTCTGACAGTTTTTTCTTTATTGTTTCTTCTAATGTGCTCATTATATCTGCCATAATATAAAGATATGTCTTTGCTTCTAAAATGTCATTCCCGCGCAGGCGGGAATCTAAATCCTAAATCAACTTAACGACTCAAATAAATCACACCACTCCGGATTATCAGTTTCAATCAAGCGTATTTTCCAGGACCGATTCCATTTCTTGATTTGTTTTTCTCTCGTAATAGCATTTATTGGCTCATCATGAGTCTCATAATAAACAAGATTCGTGACATTATATTTTTCAGTAAATCCGGAAATCATTTTGTTTCTATGCTGCCAGATTCATTTAGAAAGATCCGAGGTCATTCCGGCATAAAGTGTCCCATTGCGTTTACTTGCCAGTATATAGACATAATACCTTTTTGACATTATCTGTGACTGGATTCCCGCCTGCGTGGGAATGACATAAAAAATAGTGCGGGAATGACTATAGACTATCTACTCAGCTTTTAACCGTTACCTTCTTACTTTTGACTTCTAACTTTTGCCTTTAACTTTTCCTATATTGTTCCGCCCGTGCAATGATAAATTCCTTCCAGGAAGGATCGCCGTAGGCGTTGGCTATGGTGAATATATCCTTGTCGCCCCGGCCGGACATATTGATGATTATGGCCTCGTCTTTAGCAAGGTCGGGAGCATCCTTGAATGCCTGGACAAATGCATGCGCCGACTCCAGAGCCGGAATGATGCCTTCTTTTTTCATGGTCAGTTCCAGGGCCTCCATAACCTCGGAATCGGTTGCTGCCGTAAAGCACACCCTGCCCTTTTCCCACAGGGCGCTCAGGATAGGCGAGACGCCGATATAGTCCAGGCCGGCTGCAACTGAATGGGTATCGAGCATCTGGCCGTCGGAATCCTGCAGAAACATGGTCTTGTACCCCTGGGCCACTCCGGGTGAAGCGTCGTCTCCTGCCAGTCGTGCTGCATGCTCTCCGGTGGACAATCCCTTGCCGCCGGCTTCAACACCCACAAGATCGACCTGTTTATCCTCGAGAAATCCCTGGAATATCCCCATGGCATTGGAGCCGCCGCCGACACAGGCATACACCCGGGAGGGAAGTTTATTGTCAAAGGCCTGGAGGATCTGTTCCCTCGCCTCCATCCCGATTATGGACTGAAACCAGGCAACCATTTCAGGGAAAGGATGAGGGCCGCAGACCGTGCCGAGGACATAATGGGTGGAATCCATATTGGTCACCCAGTCACGAAAGGCCTCATTGATGGCATCCTTCAGGGTTTTCGAACCATCGGTTACCGGCACCACCGTGGCGCCCAGCTTTTCCATCCAGAAAACATTGGGACGCTGCCGCTGGACATCCTCCTCACCCATGTAGATGGTACAGTCAAAGCCGAATTTTGCCGCCATGGTTGCAGTGGCAACCCCATGCTGTCCGGCGCCGGTCTCGGCGATCACCCGCTTCTTCCCCATGCGCTTGACCAGGAGCCCCTGCCCCATGACGTTGTTGGCCTTATGCGCGCCGGTGTGATTCAGGTCCTCCCGCTTGATGTAAATGTTTGCACCCTTGAAATACCTGCTGAGGTTCTCTGCATAGGTAAGCGGCGTAGGTCTGCAGGAATAGCTGGACATGAGTTCCACATACTCCCGCCAGAACGAAGGATCGGTTTTAACTCCTTCAAAATATTGATTGAGTTCTTTAAATGTTTCGAACAGGATCTCAGGGATAAAGGCCCCTCCCCAATTTCCGTAATAACCTTTCTTCAACATAACAGCATCCGTAAATAGTATCGTAGTTCCAGACCGATTTTTTAAAAGTTGGCTATTCTACCACAACAGAATGGATAAAACAGTTTTTTTTAAGCGGTAAAAAAACAATGCTACAGCTGTTGGCTTTCAAGCTGCAGACGGCAGGCAATGGCAAAATCTTCCGGGTAGTGGCCGTTGATGAATCTAAACTCGGCTTCGGAAAAAGCGCCCATTGAATAGGGGATCTTCGGCAAGAATGAATAAAGCAGTCTCTGGTCGATATTCCTGACCCCGATCCTTTTCGGGAACTCGATTACAGTAATCATTCGTGCTCCCATGCCGGAGAGGATGCGCATAGCGGTTATTATACCTTTGTTGAGGGATCTCCGGCAATTGCTGTCAGCCTCAAGGACGTTGCCGACCTGTCCCAGAGTGACAAGCTGCAGCTCCCACTGCGAGGTCTGGGCCTTGGGAACAAAAAGCATGACGTTTTCATCTTCATAAATCACCAGATCAGCCGGGAGATGGTTTTGATTATCCATCCTGCTGTTGTTTCGGACTGCCATTATATAGTCCGCAAAAAATTCGCTTTGATATTCGGCCTCGTACTGCCTGACAAAGTCTGCCACAAGATCACCACAGTTATATGAAGGGATCACCTCACCTTCACCCCCTGCAACAGAAACCTCACTGGGTATCATGGCAAACTGCTGATGGATCTGCTGATGAGAGGCATGCAGGCGGTAGCCGCTGGGAGCAAAGTCAAAACCGTAGTTCCAGCCCCAGAGTGTTGCATCAAACCGCAAGGACGGCTCTTCTTTTTCAGAAAGTTTTTTTAAAATTTCCTGCCTGATATCCTCCAGCTCTTTTATTTTAAGGCATTTACCCCTGGCCTTAATTTCCAGGCCCAACTGCTCAGCCATTCTTAAATAGGTTCGCTGGTAATAGAGATGCCTGAGTCCCTCAAAATCATTATCTGAAAGATCTGCAATCGAGTAACGCACCAGATCGTTTGCTATGTTGGAGGCATAATGTCCCCAGGGAATATAGCTGTTGCGCCGCAGATACTCAAAGACATGGCTGTCGCTCTCAGGCGGCCATTCACCGACTATCTCGCTGTCGCCCTGTGCTCCGGGGCGCAGCACCATTACCTCCTTGTAAATATCCGGCAAGGCACTGTTATTGACCAGTGCTTCAAAAAGCTCATGATTCAAAATTTTCGGCCGCTTTCTGCCCTTTGCATCCATTACATAGCGTAAACCTATGGGCAAATTTCCCTCCTGGTCAAAGACAAATTCACAGGACATTTGTGCCAGAGTGTTTAAGTCATTCGAATCAGTCGAGTTTGCAGCAAGGGAGAGAAGGACTGTTTGCGGCAGATCGGCA
>JAFDCR010000130.1 GCA_019312685.1 Deltaproteobacteria bacterium
ATGCTGGAGCGGGAGGATTTTAGAGTCAGGTTTGAAAATCAAAAACCCATCAGCATTCATGAGTTTTTGTATCCGCTGATCCAGGGTTATGATTCGGTTGCCATGGAGGCCGATGTAGAGTTGGGCGGCACTGATCAGTTGTTCAATCTCCTCATGGGAAGGGATTTGCAGCGTTCCTGGAATCAGGAACCTCAGGTCGTTATTACCATGCCACTGCTTGAAGGCCTTGACGGTGTGAACAAGATGAGTAAGTCCCTGGGGAATTATATTGGCATTACGGAACCCGCAGACGATATATACGGCAAGGTGATGTCGGTTTCAGACACTCTCATGTTTCGGTATTATGAATTGCTCAGTGATTTGTCCGCGGCTGAAATCGAGAGATTGTCTCAAGATATGCAGGCAGGAAAAATACATCCCAAGGAAGTAAAGAAGAAGCTGGCCAGGGAGTTAACTGCAAGGTTTTACGGCCGGGAAGAAAGTACCAGGGCTGAAGAGTCCTTTGAGCAGGTATTTAAACACCATGGGTTGCCGGATAATATTCCTGAAGTTGTCCTGCAAAAAGATGATGGGGGGATATGGCTGCCTAAACTGCTGGTTGAAGCAGATTTGACCGGATCAACCTCCGAGGCGCGGCGCATGATCAAACAGCAGGCAGTCAGCCTGGACGGAAAAAAAATTACCGATATTGATTATACAGTTCAGCCGGAAGGAAACGTGTTGATCAAGGTGGGTAAGCGAAGGTTCGCCAAGGTCCTTTTTCAATAGTAATCAGGCTGCGGTTGAACAGTTGCTGCAGATACCGGAGAACTGGACATGATGATCAAGTATCTGGTAGTTGCAGCAGGAAGCCGCACTTTTTTCAAGCTCTTCACTCCGTTCAATAAAGATATCCTCCACCCTATTGCACTCAACGCAGCGGATATGATAGTGCGGTGAGGTGTCGCCATCGAATCGCTTCTGTTCTCCACCGACCTCAAGCTTTCTGATAATGCCCTTTTCAGCAAGCAGGTCCAGGTTTCGGTAGACGGTCCCAAGCCCGATCCGGGGAAGTCTTTTTCTTACCATGTCAAAAACTTCATTGGCAGTTGGATGAGATTTTACTTTCCGTAATTCTTCTAATATAACCTGGCGCTGACTGGTCAAGCGCATGTTTTTGTCAAGTCTATGCACGAAATTCCTCCCTGAGAACTTTTTTTAAATCTCTACATGAGAATGATTCTCTATAAAATAATATGCAAAAATGAGAGAAAATTCAATCAAATTAATAAATAAAATTATTGAGTATTGAATTATGGTCTAAATTAATTCAAACTCCAGTAAGTTAAAATTTAAAATTTGACACTGTATGCTTGACACGTCTGTGATATTGGGCTATATAAATCGTTTCGTTTTTAATCAGGAAACAGATTGCTTTCCGTAAGGAAAGGTTTAAATATAATTAAACAGTTGTGAAAGAAATATATTGAGGAGGAATTTGACTTGGCTAATCATAAGTCCGCATTGAAACGACACCGGCAGAGCCTGGTACGCCGTGACCGTAACCGGATGAATAAATCAAAGGTTAAGACAGCGATGAAAAAGGTTGATGCCGCCATTGAAGTTGACGGCTCGGTAGAAAAAGCGCGGGAAGCGCTTGTTACCGCAGTACCGGTTATTGAAAGAGCCGCCGTAAAAGGGGCATTTCATAAGAAAACCGCTTCCAGGAAGATTTCCAGGCTCACCAGGAAAGTCAACAAATTTGCTCTAAGCAAGGAGTCCGCTGCATAAATGGTTTGCGCGGCTTATGGGTCGCCCGGGAAAAGTGATAAAATTTAATTTATATAAGCCATGGGATTTTTTTATTCCCATGGCTTTTTTTATTTTGTATCAACAGCTGTAATTTGAATTTTCTAGAAAATATTACTCCATGCACAAACCTGATCCTGAAACTTTTAGAAATCTGGCAACCGAAGCTGAACTGGTTCCCGTCTACCGGGAAATAGTTGCCGATCTTGATACGCCGCTTACGGTTTTTGCCAAGGTGGCTTCAAAGGATTCCCATGCCTTCCTGTTTGAAAGCCTTGAGGGCGGTGAAAAATGGGGGAGGTATTCGTTTATCGGTTTTGACCCGCTGATGACCTTTACAAGTTTCCAGGAGCGCATGGAGATTCGTCGGGGAGATAATGATGCAGAGCTCCGCAACGGAAATCCCCTGGAAGAATTAAGGGAGATACTTGCCTCGTTCAAGGCCCATTCCGGAGAAGCGCTCCCGAGATTTTTTGGCGGTCTTGTTGGGTACCTCGGCTATGACATGGTCAGGTTTATGGAAAAACTGCCGGATACGCATACCCCTCTTGACCTGCCTGACAGTTCTTTTATGGTCCCCAGAACCGTCCTGATCCATGACAGTTTCAAACAGAAACTCCTGATTGTCAACTGTGTGGAACTGAAAAAGGGAGATGATCCGGATGAGCTCTATGAGAGGGCATGCAGCCGTATTGATGAGGTGGCTGCCCGGCTGAAACAGCCTTTACCCTACGAGTTTGTCGAGAGTCCTTCCGGAGATTATGCGCATGAATTTTCAGCCAATATGGACGAGGAAAGTTTTAAGAAAATGGTGGAAGCCGCCAAAGAGTATATCCTGGCAGGGGATATTATCCAGGTTGTACTGTCGCAGCGATTTCATGCCGAGTCGAATCTTTCACCATTCGCACTTTACCGGGCCCTGCGCTATATCAACCCGAGTCCGTATCTGTTTTACATCCGGCTTGGTGATGTCATTCAGATAGGTTCTTCACCTGAAATACTGGTCAGGCTCGAGAACAAAGAGATAGAATTACGGCCTATTGCAGGCACGAGACACCGCGGAAGAACAGAAGCGGAAGACGAAGCCCTGGAAGCCGAACTGCTGGCTGATCCCAAGGAGAGGGCGGAGCATCTCATGCTGGTGGACCTGGGGCGCAACGATGCCGGCAGGGTTGCCAAGCCCGGTTCGGTTGAAGTGCGGGATCTGCTGGTTATTGAGCGCTACAGCCATGTCATGCACATAGTATCCGGCGTGCACGGCCTGCTTGCCGATGACAGGGATCAGTTTGACGTCATGTCGGCCTGTTTTCCTGCCGGGACTGTCAGCGGCGCTCCGAAAATAAGGGCCATGGAGATAATCGAAGAACTGGAACCTGAGAGACGCGGCCCCTATGCAGGGGCAGTTGGATATTTCGGGTTTTCGGGAAATATGGATTTCTGTATCACCATCCGGACCTTTGTCATGCAGGGAAAAGACCTGTGGATTCAGGCCGGGGCAGGCATAGTAGCGGATTCTGATCCGGTGAAAGAGTACGAGGAAACACTGAACAAGGCCAGAGGCCTAAGGCGTGCCGTTGAACTGGCAGAGAAAGGGTTTTGAGGATGATTGTAATAATCGATAACTACGATTCTTTTACCTATAATATTGTCCAGACCATCGGCGGCCTGGGGGCTGAAGTAAAGGTGTTCAGGAACGACAAGGTGGACGTCTCTTTTATTGAAGCATTGAAACCGGACAGACTCATGATCTCTCCGGGTCCATGTACACCGGCCAAGGCAGGGATTTCCATAGAGGCAATCCGTTATTTTACCGGCAAAATTCCGATTCTGGGTGTCTGTCTTGGACACCAGTCAATCGGTGAAGCCTTTGGGGGTGAGACGGTTCGTGCCGGACGCCTCATGCATGGCAAGACCAGTCCGATTACCCACGACGGCAAAGGGGTGTTCACCAATCTGCCGAATCCCTTTGAGGCCATGCGTTATCATTCTCTGGTGGTTAATGAGGCAAACCTGCCCGACTGTCTGGAAGTTACCGCAAGGTCCGATCAGGGTGAACTCATGGGACTGCGGCACAGGGAGTTACCAATTGAAGGGGTTCAATTCCACCCGGAATCTATTATGACGCCGGATGGGATTGAGTTGTTGAAGAACTTCCTGGATGATGAGTATGAAAACTTTTTGAGGTAAGCTGCTTCCAAATTTCAGGATCTACGGTGTCATCGAATGTTTCGCATACTATTGTATAGCTAAACATTCTCTTCCTTGTATCTCCAGCAAATTTGAAAGCCGTAATGCATAAATTTTAATTTTTAAAATGAGTTTGTTGGAAAAGAAATTGATTGTATAAGACAGTCCTTTAATTTTTATAATAAGTTCAAATATTAAGCTTAAAGGCAAAGAGGGAAATAATGATCAGGGAAGCCATTAGCAGGGTAATTGAGCGTGAAGACCTTGACGAGAAGCAGATGGTCGGAGCCATGAACGAGATTATGAGCGGCGAGACGACCCCGGCCCAGATAGGTTCTTTTGTCACGGCTTTGAGGATGAAGGGTGAAACCATTGAGGAGATCA
>JAFDCR010000131.1 GCA_019312685.1 Deltaproteobacteria bacterium
ACAGGTACATCCCCAACTTTTCTTGTGCTGAAATATGGTCGCTGTTTATCAGGAAAAAGTGGCGATGTGCATGCTATACAGGGAAAACCTCCTCTGGTGCAACTTCCCGTGCGGCCCAGCCAAAGTCTTTCATTACAATCAGACTCACACAGGGTTCCTTTGCAACCGAGAAATTCAAACAGGCATCCCTGCTGGGAATAACGGATTGCTGAGGCCTTGAATTCATAATATTCATTTCTGGGACAGCCATGATGGGCCAGCTTGCTGAAGAAAACCCTAGGCCGATGAAATTCATCAAGGTCATCCATGCGGAGCCAGCCTTTAAGGATTGCTGTCATGGTTTCAACGATCCAGTCCGGATGCGACGGGCAGCCGGGTACGTTAACTACCGGCAGTCCTTTTTTCGAAATAAATTCACTTCCAAGCAGCCCACCCTTCTGGTTATGAAGAAATTGCAGTCCGCTCATCTCGTTGACATTTTCATGACCGGTAACAACTCCCCCAAAGGCGGCACAGGTGCCAACAGACATTACCATTTCAGCATGTTTACAGAAATCAGCCAGCCAGTCACGGAATGGCCGGCCATGGAACATGAAAAATTTTCCTGAATTGTCTGGACCGTTAGGGATTGCGCCCTCTAAAACAAGAATATCCAGTTTCGTTTTGCCTGACAGGATATCTTCAAATATCTTCAGAACATCATCACCCTGTTCTCTGCTGAGAAATGGGTGCCAGAGCAAATTGATGTTCAGTACCCCGAAGGAGGAAAGTGCAGAGGGCTGCTCGGAATTGAGGAAGGAGATGGTATCCCCACCACAGCTAGCTCCCTGCAGCCATAAAAGATTATGCATATGAGCCTCCATGGTTGAAGGGAGAAGAATGTTATTGATGAAGTTATATATTTACCATAGAAGGGAAATGCTTACAATTTTTATTATTGCGCCGGTTTGAGTGCCGGAAATAAGGATATATCTGGTGAATACGATCACATTTTCATAAGGTGCGATGCAAGTCCGAGTGGCATGGAAACAAGCAGCCCACGGGAAGCTAAAAGTTGAATTTATTCTGTTATTGTTTGTCCTGCAGGATTTCCGTGGCTTTCTCCACGTCGGCCTTGCAGCCGATAAAAAGAGGAACCCGTTCATGCAACTCTGACGCTTTGATATCAAGAATGCGCTGCCTGCCGTCGGTTGCGGCGCCACCGGCCTGCTCGACTAAAAATGCCAGCGGGGCAGCCTCACACAATAACCTGAGTTTGCCGTGCGGCTTGTGAGGGTCCTGCCTGTCAGCCGGATACATATATATGCCGCCAAAGAGGAGGTTTCGATGGAAGTCAGCGACAAGTGCGCCGATATACCTTGCGGTATACGGTTTTCCGCGGTCGTTTTTCGAAGACTTGAAATAATCAACCACGGTTTTGGTCCGGTTATCCCAGTACTCGGTATAGGCCTCATTGACAGAATAAATTTTCCCCCGATCCGGCATGGTTATGTTCCGGTGCGAGAGAAGAAATTCTCCAACCGACGGATCAAGGGTAAAGCCGTGGACGCCGTTGCCGGCGGTGTATACCAGCATGGTGCTGGAACCATAAAGAAAATAGCCGGCAGCCACCTGTTCGTATCCGTAGCGCAGAAAGTTGTCCAGACTGCCGCATCCGGTTCGCTCAACTCTTCTATGGATTGAAAAGATAGTTCCTATACTTGCATTGGCATCGACATTGGCAGAGCCGTCAAGGGGATCGAAGGCAAGGACATAATTTCCCTTGGGCATATTATCCGGTATTTCAATCACATCAGCATTCTCTTCTGAAGCCATGGCGCACAGCAGGCCCGAGCGCTGCATTCTCCAGATAAGGGCCTGGTTGGCGAATTCATCCAGTTTGAGAACCTTTTCGCCCTGGACGTTTATGTCGCCGGTCGCCCCCAAAAGATCAGCCAGGCCCGCCTTGTTTACCTCCCTGGAGATAAGCTTGGCGCTGATAATCAGTTCGCTGAGCAGACGGGTAAATTGGCCTGTTGCCGCCGGGCATTCATCTTCGCAAAGAAGCAGATGTTCTGTAATGGTAATGCCAAGCCTGTAACTTTGGTTGTCGGTTGAAGAGTTGTTTTTTTTCATGAGCAGTTAAACCTTTTGGTTGAAGCGGATAGATAGATTTATTGGGAATTTTAATTAATTCTAATGAGCTGCAGATGCTCTGTCAATATTATGCGTCCAAGATGTGCAGATACCAACCGGAGCAAAAAATTATAAATTTTTAATTTTCAGTTTTAAATTCAAAACTCAAAATTGAATAATCATCTGTGGTTAAACAAAAAAGGGCATAACATTTTGGCAAGACCGGCTGAAAGTTCCCAGCTGGTCGCTTACCTGCAGGGAGGAGTGGGGCAGCCGGTCTCCTGAAACTCTCTTATGCCGGGAGTAATCTAACAGGTTAAGTGAAAGCATCCCCCGATTTTACTGCTGCCTGACATCCGATTGTAGGTTGCAACAGCCTGGGAACTTTTCTGGGCAATAAGTTCTATCCGGCGGTTCTTGAGATATTTCTTTAAGTCAGCCGAAATCCGCATGACACCCATGGCGCCGGTGCCGCAGATAATAATATCAGGTACTGTTGCTATCAACTCAGTAATATCTTCGACAACGAGATAATGTCCCTGTCTGCGCCACCAGGGACTTAATATGCTGCCGTCAGGATAGATAATCACATCTTTGGTGTATGTGTTTCCGTCTATTACCATCTGACCGAAACCGTATGATTCAATAATGTTCATGCCTTAATATTCCACTCTGTCCCGGTGTCCGAATTCTAGCGTATTATCAAGGAAGTATCCAATAGCCGGTTCTATTTTAAAACAGACCAGATTTGGATTTGGGGGTATATTTTCAATACCCGGAAATTTCCGTGCCATAAGATCAAGAATCCTGATCCCTTCTGTTTCTATGGTGACCAGGGATGCGGTTCCTTCCATCTGGACACCCTGTATTTCCATCACATCCTCGTAATTTTCATCAACCGCATATGAGACCGCCGGGTTATGGTATATGTTTTCCGCTTTGCGGCTTTTACTGTCCGTGACAAAGTATACTGTCGCGCCTTCTGAAACATATCCCACTGTGTGTACCTGGGGTGTGCAGTTGTCTGTAACTGTTGCCAGCCTTAAATATGGATGGGTTCCAAGGTAGGCCTCGATTTTTGCTTTGATTATGTCCATGTTTCCCCTTTTCGAAAGAAAAAATGGTTCAAAAGTACAGGAGTTATTTGGAAAAAAGGATATAATAAGTATAAATTACCCAGCAGCAATATTCACCAGTTTTTTCGGATGGTATTAGAGGGGAAAAGCCCGGGAACCGTAAACCGGCAAGCAGGGCGGAGAGGGATAATGAAGATCATCTGGTCCATTATAATACTGACGGGAGGTTTGTATTGCGCATTTTGTTTGTTCCTGTTCCTGATGCAGGCTAAGCTTATTTACTATCCAAACATTCCTTCACGGGAATTGACTGCCAGCCCGAATGATATAGGTTTGGAATACGAGTCTCTCTCCATAAAGACCAGTGACCGGATTATTCTGCATGGCTGGTTTGTTCCGGCGTCTGATGAAAGAGGGGTGGTTCTCTTTTTTCATGGAAATGCGGGCAATATTTCCCACCGCCTGGATTCTCTCAAAATATTCAATAAACTGGGCCTTTCAACTCTCATTATTGATTACCGTGGATATGGTAAAAGCCAGGGGCAACTTTCAGAACAGGGCACATATCTCGATGCTGAGGCTGCCTGGAATTATCTGACAATGGAAAAAAACATTCCCGCGCGGAAGATTGTGGTTTTCGGAAGATCCCTGGGAGCGGCTATTGCAGCAAATTGTGCCGCGAAACATACGCCGGGTGCTTTAATACTGGAATCCGCTTTTACCTCAGTACCTGATATGGCTGCCCGGTTGTATCCGATTTTTCCGGTCAGGCTTTTGAGCAGGTTTCTGTATAGCACGAAGAAAGCTCTCCTCTCTGTAAACAGTCCTGTATTGATTGTCCACAGCCCCGATGATGAGATAATCCCCTTTGAGAACGGTCAGCAACTATACCGTTCAGCCCGGGAGCCGAAAACAATGCTTGAAATCCGTGGGGGACACAATGATGGTTTTTTAATCAGTGGGGAAATGTATATTGATGGTATTAGAAATTTCTTACAATCAATCCTTTAAAAGTAGGCGGGGAAAAAATTAATAGTTGGTGTTCAGCTGCTTTTCGTCCTCAATTGAAGGCTTTGGCCGCGGCAAGAGGAGAACAATGAAAATAAGAGCCAAGGCGACGGGTGGGATCCAGTAAAGTAAACGAATGAGAGCAGCCGGCAGGTCGAAGGTTTTTCGGGTTTCATAAGGTCCGATCGGCTCACTGGATTTAACCGTGCCCTTAAAAGTTTTTGTATAGGCTCTTTGGAATAATGACATGCTGATATCCCTGACTTTATCATTCTGGGGCAGCAGCCGACCACCTGCAATATACATGAGCATAAAAATATCCCTTTCTTTTTCGGCATATTCGGTAATGGTAATGCCAAAATAAGGAACCCTGGCTATGGAACCATAGAGGGAACAGTTAAAAAACACTGATGCTATAAACAGCAGTATGAAGAAAAAAAGGATAAATGATCGCATAAAAGGAACTTTCAGTATGTTGGGGGAATACTTAATTAAACGCCATCCTATTTATTAATTAAAAGATTGAAAAATTAAAGATTTTTTTGACAAAAAAAGAAATTTTCTGCTTATAAAGAAATGAAAAACAGCCGAAAGAAAATGTAAATTTAAATAAACAAACAAGTATGGGAGTATTTGAGCTATGGGAGTTCTGGATTATTTTAAAAGTATTCCAACGATGAGTGCAGATGAGGCCCGAAAGTTTCTGGCTGGAAAAAATCCCGATGAATACAACCTGGTGGATGTCCGTCAGCCAATGGAGTATGAAGGTGATCATCTGCCGGGAGCAAACCTGATTCCTATGGCTGAGCTGAAGGATAGAATTAAGGAAATAGATCCCGACAAGCCGACTGTTGTGTACTGAGCGGCAGGTGCACGCAGCCGGTCGGCTGCTTCATTTCTGCTTGGTACCGGATTGAAGAATGTCTACAACATGGAAGGCGGCATACGGGCCTGGAAAGGCATGGTTGCCCACGGCCCCCCTGAGTCCGGGATGGCTTATTTCTCACCGGCAGCTAATGCTGAAGAGATAGTAGGGCTTGCCTGGTCACTGGAAGAAGGATCAAGATTATTCTACCAGGGCGTTTCCGAGCATTTCTCCGATGATCCCGAGGCCGGAAAAATGTTTGAGGGACTGGTGTCGGCAGAAAAGAACCATGAAAAGCATTTGCTGGAAACCTATGAAACGCTGACCGGGACTCAGCCTGATTTTGTCGGGCTTAGGGAAAGATTCCAGGACAGTTTAAGCGGTGCCGTCATGGAAGGTGGAATAAAGGTAAAAGAAGCGCTTGACTGGGCAAAAGACAAAGGCGTAGCCGAAAGCCTGGAGCTGGCCATGGCCATGGAGGTCAACGCGTATGACCTGTATATTAAAATGAGCCGGGCTGTTGAAGATAAACAGGCCCAAGAGATTTTTAAGAAACTGTCCGCAGAGGAACAGGTGCATCTTGAGAAACTGGCATGGCTGCTTGAACGGCGTGTTTGACAATTAACCGGAATTATTGAATGTCCCTTTTAGTTATAGGAAGCCTTCTTGGCGGGTTAGGTCTTTTTCAACTGGGCATGCTGCTCATGACCGACGGATTGAAACTCGCCGCGGGCAAGACTCTGCGGAATATTCTGGAGAATTCAACAAGAACACCGATACGGGGTGTTTTGTCCGGTGCCCTTATCACCTCAATGGTTCAGTCTTCAAGTGCGGTGACGGTTGCAACGATCGGTTTTGTCAATGCCGGCCTCATGAAGCTTGGACAGGCTGTTTCCGTTATTTATGGCAGCAATATCGGCACCACCATGACCAGTTGGCTTGTGGCCCTCATCGGCTTTAAGCTGAATATAAAGTTATTTGCCTTGCCGGCAATCGGCCTGGGCATGATGTTCAGACTTTTAAAGGGACCCGGTAAACAGGGAGCCATCGGTGAAGCAGTTGCCGGTTTCGGTGTATTTTTCATGGGGATTGATGTTCTGAAGGCAAGCTTTGAAGGGATGGGGGCCGGATTACAGCTAACAAATATCGGCGGTGGGGGCTTAACCGGTGTGCTTCTGTTTCTAACGGTTGGTTTTTTGCTTACCCTCATAATGCAGTCTTCGAGTGCTGCCCTGGCAGTAGCCCTTACGGCCGCCGCCGGGGGTGTCGTGCCGCTTCAGGACGCGGCTGCTGTGGTAATCGGGGCAAATGTCGGCACGACTTCAACAGCGGCCCTGGCTGTTATCGGTGCGACCCCGAACGCCAAAAGAGTTGCAGCCGCCCATGTGGCATTCAATATCATAACCGGCATTGTGGCTCTCGCACTCCTGCCGCTGCTGTTGAAATTTCTCGCAACGCTCCGGATGCTGCTTGGGCAGGATGGTGGTTCAGTGACAATCCTTGCCATGTTCCATACCCTCTTCAATATTCTGGGCGTTCTGCTGCTTTGGCCCTTTACCAAGATGTTGATTCACCGTCTTAAAAAACTGTTTCGCAGCGCTGAAGAAGATGAAGCCAAACCTGTATATTTGGATAGAAATGTTATCTCCACACCTGTACTGGCCATGCATGCCCTGGAAAAAGAACTTGTCCGCCTGGGTAAAATTGCCATACGTATGGCTAAGGCATCATTAAGCATTGAGACCAGAGAGAGTCCCCAATTGGTGAAAGATAAAGCTGTTTTTGACCAACTGGAATTTTCGGTTGCTGATTTTGTGTACCGCATGCAGCGCAGTCACCTGCCGGCAGATCTTGACGATGCATTGCCAAGCTGCCTGCGGATTACCGGTTATTATGCCTCAATGACTGAACTTGCCGAGTTGATTGCGGAAAAACAGAGTGAAATCAAGACATTGCAAGATGTTGGCGTTGCTGAACTGCTCAACAATTTTAAGGGAACAGTGGTGAAGATGATCAAATCATCTGATGTTGAACGGGAAGGCTACAGTCTTGAAATGTGTGAAGACAGTCTGCAGAAGGTCATCGAC
>JAFDCR010000132.1 GCA_019312685.1 Deltaproteobacteria bacterium
CCCGGGTAATCCTGTTCGTAACTAATAAAGAAGCGGGGCCGCCATCTGAACCATTGAACTTATAGCCGCCATATTCCAATGGATTGTGACTCGGGGTCAGATTAATGGAAAAGGCAGCACCTTTTTCTAAAAGAGCTGCGGAAAGGACGCCGGTCGTTGATTCTCCGGCATAATGCACCATTATTGAATTGTCTGTCAGTACATCAATAACTGCCTGTGCCAGAAGTTCACCGCCAAAACGATTATCATATCCCACAACACATCCCCTCGTCCTGGCTTCAGCAAAGGTTTTGACTCCTAATGCCTCTGCCAATTCCTGATTATTTTCTACATCCCGATATAATTTGATGATTGCCTGGGTAACCTGGCTGACTGTTTTTAAATTAAGATCCTTGCCGATGATTCCACGCCAACCGGATGTGCCGAATTTTACCCGGGTAGTCGGTTTATTCTGATTAGTGATTATTTCATCGCGTATGAGAGCATAAATTCTCTCAATTTCCTCCTGGAAGATGTTGTATTCCCTGCTTGCTGTCTCATAACTGTTTCTCATTGCTACCAGTTCTTTTATCAGGCCGAAATAGTCACTATGGGGATGATCATCTGTCTGAATATATTGACCTGAAAGTTTTTCTATCTTTTCTGAGAAAGTCATATATAATCTCCTTTGGTTTCAATATATAATATCAAGCCAGTGTTCTTACTTTTGGCAGATTCTGGTATTTTTTCAAAGATATTTTTTTGCTTAACAACTGTTTATGATTCATATCTCAAATCAAACAAAAAAAGAACAAATTATAGTAAAAAATGAACAAAGAATGGTTGACCGTTCAGTCCAGATTTAGTAAAAGAAGTCTTTTGTCAAATCGTCCGTTTATACCAAGTTTGCGGATTTCCAAATATTAAAAATTTACACATAATAAGTCGTTTAAGAGAGGAGAAAAATGGGAAAACACGATAATGCCTTAATTTTATGGTTTGAAGAGATCGGGATAGAAGATGTACCTATGGTGGGTGGTAAAAATGCATCCCTGGGCGAAATGTATCAAAAACTGACATCTAAAGGTGTAGCAGTACCTCACGGTTTTGCCATCACCGCTTATGCTTACCAGCATTTACTTAAAGATGCAGGCATCGAGGATGCAATCAAAGACGCCCTTGAAGGCCTCGACACCCATGATCTGCGCAACCTGCAGGAACGCGGTGAAAAGGTAAGAAACATTATCAGGAACGCCAAGTTCCCTGATGATTTGCGTCAGGCTATCATCGAGTCCTATAAAAAGATGGAAGCCGAATATGGGGAAAATGTTGATGTCGCTGTCCGCTCATCGGCCACGGCCGAGGATCTGCCCGATGCCTCTTTTGCCGGCCAGCAGGAAACCTATTTGAATATAAGGGGATATGACGCCCTGATCGACGCCTGTAAAAGATGCTTTGCCTCCCTGTTCACCAATCGGGCCATCTCCTATCGGCACGACAAGGGCTTTGGCCAGTTCGACGTCTACCTCTCCATAGTGGTCCAGAAGATGGCCCGTAGCGACCATGCCTCCTCCGGCGTTATCTTCTCCATTGACACTGAGTCCGGCTTCAAGGATGCGGTCTTTATTACCGGCGCCTGGGGCCTGGGTGAAAACGTGGTCCAGGGCGCGGTGGATCCGGATGAATATTATGTATTTAAGCCCACTCTTAAGGATGGCAAGCGCCCCATTGTTAGCAAGCGGATCGGCAGCAAGGCGATGAAGATGATCTATGACAATGATCCCAATACCGAGGAGCCGGTCAAGAACATCGACACCACTCCTGAAGAGCGAAACAGTTATGTGATCAACGATGACGAGATCCTCAAGCTGGCTGAATGGGCCTGTATTATCGAGAATCATTACGGCAAGGCCATGGACATCGAATGGGCCAAGGATGGTGACGGCGTCAATAAGGGCACCGGCAATCTGTACATTGTTCAGGCCCGTCCCGAGACCGTGCACTCCCAGGCCGCAGCCGGAGTTATGGAAACCTATAAGATCAAGGAACGTGGCAAGGTCCTGGTCGAGGGTCTGGCGGTCGGCACCAAGATCGGTCAAGGTGTGGCCAACGTTATCGAGGGTGTAGAAGGTATCCATGATTTCAAAAAAGGTGAAGTTCTTGTTACCGATATGACCGACCCCGACTGGGAGCCGATCATGAAGATCGCCAGCGCCATTGTCACCAACCGCGGCGGCCGCACCTGCCATGCCGCTATTATATCCCGTGAGTTGGGCATACCTTGTGTTATCGGCACCAGCGACGGTACCGAGCGTATCAAGACCGGCCAGGAAATCACTGTTTCTTCTGCTGAAGGTGAAACCGGCTTTATCTATGAAGGCCTCCTTGATTTTGAAATCGAGAGGCTTGACCTGGGTGAGCTGCCCAAGACCAAGACCAAGATCATGATGAACCTGGCCATTCCCGAAAAGGCCTTCCACGAATGTCATATTCCCAACGACGGTGTGGGCCTGGCCCGCGAGGAGTTCGTGATCAACTCCCATATCGGCCTCCATCCTTTGGCCTTGGTTAATTACGAAGAGCTGAAACAATCGGATGACCCGGAAAAACAGGAAATCGTTCGGAAGATTGACGAAAAGACTGGCGCCTATACAGATAAGAAGCAGTTCTTCATCGACAAGGTTGCCGAGGGTGTAGGCCGCATTGCTGCCGGTTTCTATCCCAACGATGTCATTGTCCGC
>JAFDCR010000133.1 GCA_019312685.1 Deltaproteobacteria bacterium
AGGGGACCAAACTGACGGCCTGGGAACTTTTCCAGGAAAATATCGACCATACCCTCATTACCGACAACACAGGTGGACATCTCATGCAGCACGGTCAGGTCGACCTGGTTATCGTAGGTTCAGACCGTACGACCCGGACCGGTGACGTAGCCAACAAAATAGGGACCTATCTCAAGGCCCTGGCGGCTAAGGATAACAATATCCCTTTCTACGCTGCCCTGCCATCCTCAACAATTGACTGGGACATACGTGACGGTCTTCAATCAATCCCCATAGAGAGACGTTCAGGTGATGAAATTAAGTTTGTCTCAGGACTGGATACCAGGGATAATTCACTGACAACGGTCCTTTGCGGACTTCTTGAAACTCCTGCTGCAAATTTCGGCTTTGACGTCACTCCGGCACGACTGGTAACAGGCATAATCACTGAGCGGGGTATAGCTGAACCCAATGAAAAATCTCTGCTCTCCCTTTTCCCGGAATACGCGTAACCGCCGGCTGCCTCAAAACAGAGACTTCTTTCTTGACAGGAAAATATCTCTTGAAAGGGTCAAGGAGTCATATTAAAGAAGGCCTTAACATTTTACTCAAACTCATTTTTAGGCTGACTGGAGACTGACAGATGCAGGTAAATAATTTTTTATCGGGAAAAAGAAACCTTCCTACCATTTCAATAATATTCATCATTTTTTTACTCACAGCGCCGACTTTTTCGCTTGATGCCCGGGCGGCAACAGCAAGAGAGATTGATGTCAGCGTTGATGTTATCCTGAACCGTTTCAAAAATGAGATAAGAGGTTCCAATGAGTTCCTGGCAAATGCAAAAGGCGTACTGGTCATTCCCAATGTTATTAAGGTCGGATTCGGCCTGGGCGGCGAGTATGGGGAAGGGGCTTTAATCATTGACAACAAAACCGTCGATTATTACAGCTTTGCGGCCGGCTCGATCGGGTTCCAGATCGGTGTCCAGTCTAAACATGTAGTTATTATTTTCATGGATGAAAACGCCCTGACGGAATTCCGGGACCGCCTTGGCTGGCGCGCAGGAATTGACGGTTCAGTCGTACTCGTTGACTCAGGGGCCGCGACCTCGGTAGATACGGACAATGTGCAGCATCCGATCGTCGGCTTTATTTTCGGTCTTAAAGGCTTAATGGTCAACCTGTCACTGGAAGGCGCCAAGTTTACCAAACTTCTCAAATAGAAATTTTTATCGCTTTACTATGTAAAATAACAAGGCGGGCACCGAAAGATGCCCGCCTTGTTTAATGCTATCGCAGCTTACTTTTCATTCTTCAGATCAAGATACATTTCATGCGCCTGTTTCGGCGGCAGGCTCTCATGCACTGTTGCGCCGACAGCCTGAATCATTGCAGCAGGTGACTCTGCCTGAAAGATATTCCTTCCCATATCCACACCTGCGGCTCCCTGCTGCACCGCATTATATGCCATGGCCAGGGCGTCAATTTCCGGAATTTTCTTGCCGCCGGCCATGACAATCGGTACCGGGCAACTGGCTGTGACCGACTCAAAACCTTTCGGGATATAGTAAGTCTTTACGTAATGGGCTCCAAGTTCAGCACATATCCTGCAGGCCAGCCTGAAATAGCGGGCCGACCTTTTCATCTCCGTGCCAACCGCAGTCACCGCCAGAATGGGCATACCATAGCGCATACCCTGATCAACCAGTCTTGTCATATTATGGACCGATTGCGTTTCATACTCGCCGCCGATAAACACCTGGACTGCCAGTGCTGCAGCATTGAGACGGAGAGCATCCTCCATATCAACGGCAATCTGTTCATTGGAGAGTTCCTTCAGGATACTCGGACCGCCGCTGGCCCTGAGCACAATGGGTTTGGTATAGGAAGGCTCCACAATCGAACGCAGGATCCCCCGGGTCAGCATCAGTGTGTCCGCACACGGGGCAATCGGCAGTATGTTCAGATCAATCCTCTCCAGACCCTTGGTCGGCCCCTGGAAATAACCATGGTCAATGGCAAGCATCACGGTCCGGCCGGTCTCAGGGTTGAAAATACGTGACAGCCTGTTTTTCATACCCCAGTCCAGCGAATTGGATCCTTTAAGAAAAAATCCTTCTGTCTCAGTCTTTTTATTCAGGCTGTAATCTTTTCCCTCTTTATCCGCTTCAGGCATAATATATCTCCTTTCGACTTTCTTTTATTATTCTTTTATCCTCAGAGCACAATATGTTTTGGGCAGTCTACCGGTACAGAATCAAGATATTGCTAAACTTATTCCTGGGGCTTAATTATCACCTTAAGTGAACTGGCTCCTCCAGCAACAAGACGGAATCCTTCTCCCGTATCTGCCAGTCCCAAGCGGTGCGTAATCATATCATCGACCTTTATTCGTGCAGACCTGATTAATTCCAAGGCTGCAACACAGTCTGCCGGACTTGCCGCATATGATGTTGTCACTGTTACATCGCGCCGCCAGAATATATCATTAAGAGGAACCGGCACTGCAGTATCTGCAGGTGTAGGGGCGAACAGCAGAATAACTCCACCCCGGCCCACAGCCTGAAACGCCTGCCTATATGCAGCTTCAGCCGCGGCGCATACTATTACCACATCAGCTCCCCGACCATGGTTATTTTTTTTATATGCCTGCACCACGTCAGAATCTGCAGGCAAGGTATGATGGGCTCCATACTGTCTGGCCAGGGCCAGTCTTTCTTTACTGAGATCTGTCGCAACAACCATTCCGGCTCCCTCGGCCAGGGCCAGCTTTACATGCAGAAGGCCGGAAATTCCGCTTCCGAGCACGAGAACACTTGCTCCTGGCTTTACACCAGCAGTCCTCTGGCCCCTAAGAACACAGGCCAGCGGCTCTACAAAAGTAGCAGTCTCATATGTCACCTCATCGGGGATCAGCCAGGTACCACGCTCAACATTAACTGCCGGCAGCCGGACATACTCGCAAAATCCGCCGGGATCAAAATGTGTTCCGCTCAGAAGGGTATCACAGACCGTTTCATGACCGCTCCTGCAATAACTGCATTCAAAGCATGGCACATGGTGTGTCGCGACGACTCTGTCACCCTCATGAAAGCCTGCAACACCCTCACCGGCCTTGGCAACCCGGCCCGCTATTTCATGCCCCAGGACCAAAGGCGCCCGCTTTATGCGATACCACTCCATTATATCGCTGCCGCAAATGGAGCTGGCAAAAATCTGAACCAGGAGTTCACCAGGCCCGATTTCTGGAATCTTCATTTCCTCGAGCCGCACATCCCTGTTATTATAATACATAGCCACGCGCATAAATTCTGACACCTAACAGTAGCCTTTCAAATATAATTTATTACCGCCACATTCGGGCTTGCTGTCCGTCTGCCGGTCTGTCTGTCAATCGTCGGCAGTATTGTCTGCCGTCTTTTTTGCTGCCGGCAAGGATATTATAAAAATTAACGGTTGCGGTGTAAATTATCCAACATATCAAACAACTGCAGCGACAATATAGTCTAAGATCTGACTCGTTACAATCTGCTTTTATAAGTAATGACCCATATTGACAGAAGCTGTAAATTTCCGATCTCTGCCCTATTCTTTTTATTAATAAAAGTTGTATTTGCTCCTAGTCTTTGGTATATAACCGCTTTTGGGCCTTCCAGACATGGAAGATTAAGATTAACACTAGACTAGGAAGCAGTATCCAGACTAAAGGGCAAAAATTAACATGAGTGAAAATTCAACAACAAAAAACGTTGTAGAAGCAGCTAGCAAGGGCAGTGAAGAGATGAGCTTTGCCGATCTCTTCGAAATGGACGAAAACAGTTCAGTAAGTAAAGTGGGAGATGTCATCATGGGCACGGTTGTCGGTATAGTTGACAATCATGTACTGGTTGATATTGGAGACAAGGCGGAAAGCTACATCCCGCTCTCAGAATTCCGCACTGAAGGTGAAGAGGAAGAAGTCAATATCGGGGACTCTTTCGAAGTTTTCGTGGAAAAAAGAAAAGAGGAAGGCGGACTCCTGCTTTCCAGAGAAAAAGCCATCGGGATTAAAGTCTGGGAAGAAATTGCTAAAATCCAGGCTGATTACGGAACAATTGAAGGTAAGATTGAAAACCGGGTCAAAGGCGGCATGTCTGTCGACATCGGAGTGCCGGCTTTCCTTCCCTATTCTCAGATTGACCTGCGCCCGGTGAAAGATCTTGATGCTCTTATCGGCCAGACCTTTCCCTTCAAAATCCTCAAATTCAACAGAAAAAGAAAT
>JAFDCR010000134.1 GCA_019312685.1 Deltaproteobacteria bacterium
CAATGCCGGTAATAAGCAGCTGGGCGTTGACCCGGTCGGATATGATCTGCAACTGTTCCAGGGTTGGAGTCATCCCCGGCAGCAGGTGCAGCTGTTGATAGACCTTGTGAATGTCTCCCTCCTGGATAACAAGATAGTTGCCGGCATTTTGAAATTCCGTGGCAAAAACTTTATGGATAATTGCATCACCAAGCGGGAAGTCAGAGTCGTTCAGAAAAGGCAGCACCGCCACGCGGCAGATCGGACCATCCGGCATAGGCTTCTGCTCACGGTGGAGCGGCAGTTGCGTGGCGCAACCGCTTAGAAGAAAACCTAAAAGCAGGATGAAGAGAACCAGAACGACGAATGACGAGTGACGAATGACGAATGACGAACGACGAATGACGAGTGACGAACAATAAATAATGAGTAATATGGCGAAGTTTTTCATCTCTTTGTTATCTGTAGGAGAATTTCTTTTCATACAGGTTTACACTATTACGGTTTCCCAACTTTCCTGAAGCTGCACAGTTCGTCATTCGTAAATCTGCGGTTCGTATTTCGTCGTTCATCAGAACTCATCAACCCATTTCTCGGAAATGCCGGTCGGCTCCTCTTTTTTTGCCGGCCCCTTCTTTTTCAGTTTCGGCAGCAGATCCTGGACCTTTTTTCTCACCCGCTTGCCCCTGATATCCTCATAGAAGAGAAATCCCCGGACTTCCTGTTCCGGGCTGCTGTCCGGCATTTCAATCCCGATGGTAACCGGAAGCAATCTTCCTTCCGTCTGGGTAAGAATCCTGCCCTCCTTGGTCCACATCTCCAGGCGCCAATACCGCAACGGTACCTTGCCGTCATGCTCCAGATTTACGATCAGGTCTTCTTCACTCCGGTCCAAAGCCAGATCCACCTGCGGTACACTCCTGTCCAGCACCACTTCTCTGGATGCTATGGCAGAATTGCCGGCCTTGTCCCAGGCCTCGATGACTAAATCGTAAATTCCGTCACCAACATTTTCGCGTCCGGTCCAAATTAATCTTTCGGGCAAGTTACCCTCTCCCTTGGCATCACCTATCGGGTCACCGTCATTATAAATGGTAAGGTGCCAGCGTGACACGGGTTCACGCACTATCATGCGCGGCAGAATAGCCACTTGACTGCTAAATACCGGCATCTCATCGATTATTTTAACGCCCCGCAAATCAAGCTCAAAAAGCGGCGGGGTGCCGTCAACCACATAGTTACCCAGAAGGGTTGTTTCCGTCCGACCGTAGTAAGGCCATTCAATAAACAGGGTTACCGGAAAACGGCCGTTTTTATCTCCGGCGACCCAGGTGGTTTCGTAGGTCAAACCATCATCGGCAAGAGTTGCCGGAAAGAGCTGCTCGTCGGCTTTGAAAAAGACCCTCGGCCCCTGTCCCGCACTCCAGGTGTCGCGCAACCGTATCCGGCAACGGATTTCATCGCCGGGACGGACATACTGCGGCTCAAGTACCGCGAGGTCGATATTTAGAGAGCCAACCTGCGGTTCTTCGTTGATGATCTGCCATGGCCACTGTTCGATAACTTCCTCCAGCAGCACTGTTTGTAGTTGTGTTGTTGTTTTCGGTTCGCCAATCCCCAAAATTTTACGTGCATCACTCGTACTCAAGCTGTTGATATAACTCCAGACAGGGCGGACATCGCTTGTACGTACCAGGGTAAGAATCAGCCCGAATGATGGTTCAGGTCTATCCCTTCGCTGGCTGATTGTTCCAAGCAGTACAAATCCCGCGCCCAAGTCCCGCCGAACCCGTGAGATAAATAATGTTTCCAGATGGCCGACAGTGCGGATCCTGTTGTTGGCCATAAAGGAAATAATTGTCTCAAGGCCGATAATCTCGGTGCCGGCTTCAGCGAGTTTCTCTGCCAGTATTCCGGTGAAGGGGAGATTTGCCTCATTTCGCCCATCTGTCAATTCCTGGAGCGGGAAAACCGCCACTGGAATTCCTGCGGCAGCCGCAGTACCCGGGAACCATATAAAACAGAAGGCAAGAACCAGCATTCTGAAAATCTGCCGTCCACCATAGTCCACCTATAACCTCCAAGCTTCCCGCCGGGTTTACCAATCAGCGCATTGTTGCAAACAGTTCATCCAGTAATTCCAGAGTAACCTCAAAGGAATCCTTCGGGGCGAAGCCGAAGAGCCTGTCCAGCAATGAATAGCCGCTGCCTCTGCCGCTCGCCTGCCAGAGGAGCACCCCTGTTTCACATTCGATCAAACGGAGAGTCATGGTCATTTCGGGGAAAACTGCACTACCGCGGGATTCAGAAGTTACCTCCACGGAACCAAAAAGAACGGCCTCAACATCAAGGCTCTCTCCCAAACGCCGAATGGTAAATGTATCAATCGGTGCTCCCGGCGTGAGTGCTTCCTGCTGCAAAATGACATCCACCCGCCCTTTATCAACCAGGTCGAACATACCGCTGGCCAGCAGCTGGGTCATGGTCAACTCCCGGATACGGGCTGCCCTGCCTCCCCCCTCAAATGGAAGCACAGCTACTGTCTGGATAAGTGACAGGTTGGTATTTTCACGCAAAAAAAACGTGTTCGGAGCTCTTTTGGCACCGCAGCCAATCAGTAACAGCAGTATACCTGTCAGAAGCACTCCAGTAGTTTTTTTAAACATAGTTAACCCTTGGTTTTTCTAATAAGAATTACTGATTTAAATTAATACCGCCATATTCATTATGCAAGTGCTTTCTAAAGCATTTACAATCTCAGTGAGAGGTTTATCCGGAAATTATATGTGTTTGTATCAGCAACTCTGAAATTTCCCTGCGTCACAAGCGACATGTATTTACTGATGTCCCAGGATCCGGCCAGGGCGAAATTGTCAGAGGTGTTATCGGCCTGGGTATGGGTTGCCGTAAATGTTAGGCGGGTTTTTCTGGTATTAACCAGCCGCAGATTCATTGCGAGATCAAATTTGTCAGTACTTTCGCTATCGAGGAAATAGCTGCTATATCCCCCGCGCAAAGACAGAATTTCAGAGGGGCGGTATCGGAAGTTGATCTTGGCATCGAGGTTTTGCGAGGTGTCTGTGTCATCTTCCCTGCTGGAATAGCTGCTTGAGAGGTCCATGTTCAGATTCCGGTAGAGTCGGGCGTTGAATCTCAAGCTGCTGCTGATTCCGCTACTCTTACTGACTGTACCGTCATCCCGCAGGCTTTCATTTTCGCCATAGCTTAGATTCCATGTGGCTGTAAGGTCCGGATATATCTGGGCATTTGAAGACAGGGTGTATCTGTCGGAAGTGGAGGTCTTCAGTTCCCCGGTATAACGTTCACTATGGGTGGCCCCAAAGGTCATATGCATGGATTCCAGAGGCACGGTTGAAACAGTCAGGGAATAGGAGCGGCTGATATTTTCCGGCCCCAATGGGGAATCCTCGTGGTATTCGCTGAATCCCAGGGATGGCCTCAAATAGGGGAGTGGCGTCCACCGGATATTACCGCTTACCGACCATCTGCTGCTTTCTAAAACATTATCCGCTGATTCAACTTCATTGTTTTCCAGGGTCATACTGCTTGAAACTCTTAAATTCTGTGTTATGCGGTAGCCGATACCGAAGTTCGTGAGATAGCCGGTGGTATTTCTGGAAAAATCCTGGGTGATTTGAGTAAATGCCTGGAGTGACACTATAGTCAGGTTGGTAACTTTATCAGCACTGGGGGTTGTATCAATCAGCAGGACTTCAGCCACAGGGCCGGGCAGGTTGAGAGAAATATCAATACTGTCATCTTCAAATTCGGAAATTTCGCCTGTAAGTTGCGCCGCCGGCCCTTGCCATTCATCGGATTTGTTCTCCCGGTAGTAAATATCCCATTGCATATCCACTGCCTGCTGCAACTCATCGGCAGGTGCAAGATCAGAGAGAATCAGACGCAGAAGATTTATCTCTTCAGGAAAAGTGCTCCCGGTTTCAAACCGGATATGAATCCTCTGGTCAGTGCCGACTTCAAGGGGATTTTCAGGAGAGGGGACGATATCCTCACCAGTATTCGGCTGGACATAATTCAAGAGGTCCAACGGGTCCTGGTCGGGGTCATCCAACGGGTAAAACTTTGCAGACGTACTCCCCGGTACAGCCAGATCAAAGAATCCGTCAGGGCCCTCAATGGAGATATCCTGGGTTGTATAGTGGAATTGCTGGGAAAAGTTATAATTGAGCCGTTTGTCCCAGAGCATGCCGTCTGTCATAAACCTGGCAAAGTGTGAGTTGTTTTCAGCCAGGCTGCTGCCCGCAGAATCTTCACTTATGCTGTTGCTGAAGGTATAGGCGAATGCGGCGAGGATCAGGTCCCAGTTAAGAGAAATGTTGGTATTTTTTTCTTTTTGGCCGGAAATGGCAAATAACTTGATACCCTCCACAGGCTCGGCGGACTCACTGTAGCTGAAACGCAGATTGGGCCAGAGGGGAACCTGCCAATTGGTGCCAATGCTTGTGTCCCAGGCGCTTTGGCTTGAGTC
>JAFDCR010000135.1 GCA_019312685.1 Deltaproteobacteria bacterium
ACCGTGATCGTGCCGCCGTTCGGCATGGATTGGTCGGCGTTAATAATCAGATTGTTAATCACCTGGCTTATCTGGCCCTCATCTATCTCACTGCATTTGAGGTTGTTGCTCAAGGAGAACTCACACTTGACATTGGAGCCATGCAGAACGAAATTGACCGACTCTTTGAGACAATCTGTAATCGAGGCTGTTTTTTTGATTGGCGCCCCGCCCTTTGCAAAGGTGATCAGTTGCTGGGTCAGGCTTTTTGCCCTTATACAGGCCTTTTCCGCTCCGGACAACCGGTCAAAGATTTTCTGGTCCGTTGACATGATTTTGGCCAGCGAGATATTACCGGAAATAACCGTCAGAATGTTATTAAAATCATGGGCAATGCCGCCGGCCAAAACCCCGGTGGATTCTATCATCCTCGCTTTCTGCAGTTCCTCCTCAAGACGACGTTCCTTGGTAATGTCGCGGAAAACCAGAACAACGCCGATTATCTCGCTTTTGTGGTCAAAAATAGGTGCGCCGCTGTCGTCAATGAACCTCTCTTCGCCGTCCCTGGTCACTAAAATGGTATGGTTGGACAGTTCCACTTTCCGGCTGGTGGCCAACACCTTTTCCACCGGATTCTGATGCCGCTGGCGACTCTTCTCGTGAATAATATGAAAGATTTCTTCTAAGGGTTTCCCCGCTGCTTCCGCCTGGCTCCAGCCGGTTAAGTTCTGGGCGACTTTATTGATCAGGACAATCCGGCCCATAATGTTTGTGGTTATAACCCCGTCGCCGATGGAGTTCAGGGTGACAGCAAGTCGTTCCTTTTCATATGCTAGTTCATCTTCCGCCTGCTTGCGTTTGGTGATTTCCTGAAAGTTTTCGACAATGCCGGCCAGTTCTCCATCCGCATTCCGAAAAGGCCTGGCAGTGACGATAAAAATGCGCTCCCGCTCGTTAATCTCCTTTCTTACTTCCTCGCAAATGACCAGTTCCCGGCCCTGGAGGATTTTTTTCAGGGGGCATTCATCGGTAAAACAGAGGGAGCCCGGCCGTGAATCATAGCATTTAATCGGCCTGCCTCCCGCAGCCGCCTTCCCGAAAAGTGCGTAATAGGCGTCGTTGGCGTCTATGATGTCATTGTCAAGATTGGTTATGCAGAGCGGATTTGAGTTGTTGAACACATTTTCCAGCGTTGCCCGGGACTCTTCCAGTTCTTCCTCTGTCTTCAGCCGTTCAACGATCTCATTCTGCAGGCTTTTGTTGACCGCCGCTAACTCGAAGGTCCGTTCCTCGACGAAATCTTCCAAATGGTCCTGATATTTTTCAATTTCCAGGTGCACCTTCTGGATGCGTTGAAAATAGAGGCCAAAGGCGAAAATAACGATAAAGGTCGCGGTATTGATGGCGCCGCTGAAAGGGGCAATCTGTTTCCAGACCTGAGCCTGATCGGAAAGCATCAGTATCTGCTTAACAAGATGGCCGAAGGAGCGGGAAATTGCAAAGAGGACGACGGCCAGGGTCAATAGAAATATATAGTGCCGGAAAATATCATCGGGATTTTTTTCCGACCATTGCCTGGAAAGCCAGGCGCACCAGAGGGCAATTGTCAGGGTCAGGACGCTGCCCAGCATATCGACAACAATGACGGGAAGCCAGGGAGCAGTCATACCGGGCGGCTCCATTTCTTCAAGGCCAGCAATAAAAAGAGGAAGCAAGGCAACAGTACAAGATGATCGAGACGGGTGAGATAAAAGAATAAATCGAACAGGCTGTCAATGGAATAGCCCGTAATCTTTCCGTCGACTCGTATGAATTTTTCAGGGTCGACGGCCTCCCGCATCCAGTGACCGGAAAAGGTGAGAAAGTTCCAGCAAAGAATAAGCCACAGGAATACCTTGAACTCCGCCCAGCCGCCACCGGTCATCCGCAGTCGGTAGACCCAGAAGAGGAGATATCCCATACCGGTGATAAAGAGTATATGGCCGATTTCGTGGGAAACAAGCCCTTCGGCGCCGCCATGCTGCTGAACAGCCCCTGCCGGGTCCGACCACAGCAGGGTGAGGGATAATAAAAAAAGAGAGAGGTGTGTTTTATGCAAGAAAATTTTCCACATAACCGTCCAGATTCTAACTCCAGGCCCACTACTTACACAAGATAGGGGAAAAAAGCCATATCTTTATGGCGAGTTTGATCGTCCTTCATACTGAGCGCGTGCGGAGATTTCTCTCTTTTTGCTCAATTATACCAATATGATAATATAGGCGCCATAGGCGGCCAGGAACAACAGACCATGCGATCGGGTCAGCTTGTGGCCAACGGCGAGAAGGGGGATCAGCACGGCGGAAAAAGCAAACATTACGGGGAGATCGCGGGTTAGCAGGCTCGGTGACAGGGAAAAGGGGCGGGTGATAGCGCCGCAGCCAAGCACCATCAATAAATTGAAGAGATTGCTGCCGATTATATTACCGACCAGCAGATCGGTCTGCCGGTGTCGGAGGGCGGCAAGGCATGAGGCCAATTCCGGCAACGACGTCCCGACTGCCGCCAGGGTCAGACCGATGATCAATTCATTTACCCCTAAATATATTGCCACATCG
>JAFDCR010000136.1 GCA_019312685.1 Deltaproteobacteria bacterium
ATTTCTTCTTCAGGCGTCATCTCATAGGGTGGCGGCACATTTTCCGGGCGGAAACGTTGTGATGCGTTCATAATGTCTGTATTGACATTGCCCGGGCACAATACACTCACTTTGACTTTTGCACTACGCGTTAAAAGCTCAATGTGAAGCGCTTCAGAAAGCGCGACTACTGCGTGTTTGCTGACTCCGTAAGCCGCAGAGATACCACTTGAGATAAGGCCGGCAATGGAGGCGGTATTAACCACGTGACCTCCTGATTCCTGCTCCAACATTATCGGTATGAAAGTCTGGATGCCATGGATTACACCCATTAGGTTAACATTGAGGACCCACCTCCAGACTTCAAGGGGAGCTTCCCAGCTGCTACGCGTGGGATATCCGATTCCGGCGTTGTTACACAACACATGTACCGCTCCGAAATTGTCCACTGTCTTTTGCGCCAGTGCCTGCACCTGTTCAGGATCAGATACATCCATGAGCACCTCTAGCACGTTGCCGCCGGATTCTTTAAACGCATTTACGGTACTTTCAAGTCTTTCCTCATCGATATCTGCCAACACGACGTTCATACCGATATCCAAAAAACTTGCCGCCATAGCCCGTCCGATACCGCTGGCGGCGCCGGTTACGACTGCTGTGCGTTCCTTGAACTCTTTCATGGCTTCCTCCTTTTTGGGTTATCTATGATTCGTTCGTTTATCTTTTGCATGTAAGGGGGAGTATAGGTGGAAATGAAAACAGGTGTCAAACAAAACCCATTAGCACATTTCCGAAAATACTGTTTCCTCCCCCAACAAACCGTGTCGTAATATATAAAGCGACTCCTCTTTCTGTTTTGTCATTCCGGGCTTAACGCGTGGTTCAATAAATTCACCACGAAGGGAATCCAGTATTTTTCAGATTATTAAGCTACTGGATACCGGATCAAGTCCGGTATTGAAGTGTTGCAGAAAGTCGAAAAGCCCTCTCCCTTGACGGGTGTATAGGCCGGGAGAGGGTTGGGGTGAGGGTGATCTCTCCTCTCCCTGGTTCCCGACCGATAATGGAGGAGAATTTTCGGACGGATGCTGGCTGAGCCAATATCTTCCGCTCTAATTCAGCAATATGCGTGTACTGGAATTTAAAAAAAAACTATGTTATTGAAGATGATCCTGTGAAGAAAATATCGAAGTTAAGGAGGAATAATTGATGACTGACATGAGACTGTATCAGCAGCTGGCAACAGATCTCGGATTCGCTGAGTCCAAAATGATTCCCAAATTGTTCGCTTATATCGCCGATGAGGATGAGGCTAAATTCCTGCTGGCCGCATCTCCGCCGGCCACCATCGAGGAAATTGCCGAAAAAACAGGTTTTCCCATTGATAAAACCGAATCCATGGTGGACCCTTTATTTAAAAAAGGGCTGCTGTTTAAATCCAAAAAACCCGATGCCATCCGGTATTATAAGGTCAGGCATTTTATCCAGTTCCACGACGCCACCGTGCTGACGCCGGGAATTGATCAGGAATACCTGGATCTCTGGAAAGAGTTTGAGGCCACCGAGCAGCGGGCCTATCAGGATTTGATCAAAGATCATGATTTCCGCCAGGGCATGCGGGTGGTGCCGGTCAATGTGACCATTGAATCCCAGAATCAGGTCATGGCTTTTGAAGATGTCAGACAAAT
Source organism: Deltaproteobacteria bacterium (assembly GCA_019312685.1). Taxonomy (GTDB): domain Bacteria; phylum Desulfobacterota; class Desulfobulbia; order Desulfobulbales; family BM004; genus BM004. The sequence goes on from JAFDCR010000136.1 coordinate 1,668, forward strand.
GGTTGAGGATTCCAACTCAATAGCAGTCACCGACTGCTCCTGCCGGGTTATTCATGGGATTACCGATGTGCCCCTGGAGGTCTGCATGCAGCTTAATAAGGCAGCAGACTATGCCCTGGAACGCGGCACCGGACGGACCTTGACCAAACCCGAAGCCATTGAAATGCTGAAAATGTGTGAGGAAGAAGGCCTGGTGCACTGTGTTGAAAATAAATTCGGCCTGGGGCATGTCATCTGTAACTGCGACAATGTCGGCTGCGGCAACTGGGGCCATGACCGGGCCTATGTCAAAAAGTTCACTGCGCCCAGCCGCTTCAAGGCCCGTGTGGAATCAGAGTTGTGCACCTCCTGCGAAACATGTGTCGAGCGTTGTTTTTTCGATGCGGTCTCCATGGAAGGCCAGGACGGCACTGCCCTGATTGACGCCGATAAATGCATGGGTTGCGGAATCTGTGTGCCGACGTGCCCCGGCGATGCCATTGTTTATGAGGAAATCAGAGAGAAGGAATTTATTCCCGAATAATTTTATTTCTTCAGATGTTTCCGCATAAATTGTGCGGCTTCTTCGATGGCTGCCATCGCCTCCGGCAGCATTGAGGAAAAAAAATGCCAGACATGGCACATATCTTCGGCCGTGTTTAAAGTGACATCGACACCGGCCTGGCCGGCGCGATCAGCCATGCGGATTGCGTCGTCAAGCAAGATCTCTGCCTCCCCCACCTGAATTAACATTGGCGGCAAACCTTCCATGTCCGCATACAGGGGTGATGCAAGCGGTGCCCTCGGGTCGGTATCACCTAAATAGGCTTCGGCCATTTCCGTCAGGCCTTCGCTGGTGACCATCGGATCGATATCTGCCTTGGAAGTAATGGAATCACCGGTGATTGCCAGATCTACCCACGGAGAAATCAACACTGCCGCTGTCGGCAAGGGTATTTCTTTTTCCTTTAGTGATACCGGTGTGGCCACGGTTAGCCCTCCTCCGGCCGAGTCTCCGCCAATAATGATATCCCCGGCAGCTATACCCTGGAAGAGAATCCATTGGTAGGCTGCTGTTGAATCCTCCACAGCAGCCGGAAAAGGGTTTTCGGGGGCCAGTCTGTAATCAATCAAAAGCGTCTTGGTTTTTGCTGCCCGGGCAATATGCGAAACCATGCTGCGGTGCGTGCTGATGGATCCGATGCAATATCCACCGCCGTGCAGATAAAGTAAGATATTTCCCTCGGGAGCTCCTTCAGGAACAATCCATTCGGCTGGAATTTCATCTGCGGAGACCGGCTCACAGGATACACTTTCTGCAACCGGCAGTATTGCAACCTGTTGCTCAAAATCAGCCCTGCGTTCTTCAAAGGTCATGCCTGAGGTATCCGGCATTGAATCTAACAGCTCAAGGATATTTTTGTATTCATCGCTGGGCATGGTAAAACTCCTTTCTGTTTTGAAGAGAACCTATAAATAAGGTTTTGCGAAAATAGTTCTGGGACTCAATTCAGAATTGTGTGGTGTCCGAATCTTGAAGACGGGTTTACGTTCGGTGTCCCAGATGATAAGGTGCTGGATTACCTTTATTGGATATCAGTTTCTGTTGAAAATGTAAATGTGGTGCGTGTCCCCTACCGGGTTTAATTGTATGAAAGAAAATAATCATCCGGATCTGTTGAGTGGCAGCGTGATGAAGAACATCATTCGGCTGTCCATGCCGTGGTTTGTTGCCATGCTCTTCCAGACCGGTTTCAGTGCCATCGATATGATTTTTCTGGGGATGGTAAGCTCTGAGGCTATTGCTGCGGTCGGCATGGTGTTTCCCGTTCTTTACTTTTTTGTTTCATTTGTCATGG
>JAFDCR010000137.1 GCA_019312685.1 Deltaproteobacteria bacterium
CCGGAAGCTCGTTGGGCAGTGTTCCCCCATTTGTATCGCAGAGCACCAGGCATTCAGCCCCGCCCTCCACAGCCTTATCTAAAGTGGCAAGGGCATATTCGGTATTATACTTGAACCCGTCAAAGAAATGTTCGGCATCATAGAACAGATGTTCGATATGGGGTTTTAGATACTGTAAGGATTCAAGGATGATGGTGAGATTATCCTCAAGGGAAATACGCAATGCATCTCTGACATGGACATCCCATGTTTTACCGAAAATAGTTATGCCGGGGGTTTTTGCTTCAAGCAATGCCTGTAGATTAGGGTCCTTATCTACCGGTTTATTAAAATTCCTGGTGCTGCCGAAGGCGGTGAGCTTGGCATGTTTGAGCGTATGACCTTGCATGGTTTTGAAGAATTCAACTGAACTGGGATTGGAACCGGGCCATCCTCCTTCAATGAAATCTATACCAAGTTCATCAAGTTTAAGGCTGATACGGATCCTGTCTTCAACAGTCAGATTGAAGTTTTCCGCTTGGGTACCGTCCCTTAATGTCGTGTCGTATATATCTATCCTGGGATTCATTAGATCAATTATCTTTATTCTTATTGTTGTTCATCCATTTCCAGAGCGAATGCATCATGCAACGCCCTGACTGCAAGCTCCGTATATTTTTCTTCAATTACACAGGAAACTTTTATTTCAGATGTGCTGATCATCATGATGTTGATGCCCTCTTTCGACAGGACATGGAACATGGTGGAAGCAATGCCGGAGTGATTACGCATGCCCACTCCCACAATGGAAACTTTTACAATATTGTCTGCACTGCTCACATCCTCAGCGCCGATTTCAGCAGCAGTTTTTTTAACTATTTCCAATGCTTTTACATAGTCGGTACGGGGCACGGTGAAGGTCAGGTCGGTCATCTCCCCTGCCCTGGTATTCTGAATGATCATGTCAACCACTATGCCCGCATCGGAAATAGGTATGAATATCTTGGAAGCAATACCGGGTTTATCCGGTACCTTGGAAATGGTAATTCTTGCTTCATTTTTATTATACGTTACTCCTGAAACCAGCATGGATTCCATTTTTTCATCCTCCTCAACCACCCATGTTCCCTCAGTATCAACAAATGTTGATCTGACATGCAGTGGGACTTTATATCGTTTTGCCAGACCCACTGAGCGAATATCAAGCACCTTTGCACCCAGACTGGCCAGTTCCAACATTTCATCATATGAGATGCGTTCTATTTTTCGGGCTGAACTGCAGATATTGGGATCAGTGGTAAAAACTCCTTCAACATCTGTAAATATTTCACACTGGTCAGCATTAAGGGCTGCTGCCAGGGCCACTGCCGTAGTGTCGGACCCGCCCCTGCCCAGTGTGGTAATGTTGCCGTTTTCATCCACTCCTTGAAATCCCGCCACCACAACTATTTTCCCCTGGTCCAGGCTGTTTTGGATCTTTTCCGTATCTATGGATTTTATTCTTGCCTTGGTGTATCTGCTGCTGGTCATTATTTTAACCTGATCACCCAGAAAAGAGATGGCATCATAACCGGCAGCTTTTACCGCCATGGCAAAAAGGGAAATGGTTACCTGTTCACCGGTAGAAAGTAAAACATCCATTTCTCTGGTGTCAGGCTGTTCCTGCATGCTATTTGCAAGTGCAATAAGGCGGTCGGTTTCTCCTGACATGGCGGAAAGCACAACTACCATGCTATGCCCTTTCCGCGTGTAACCGAGAACACGTTCGGCAACGGCCTTTATTTTATCCGGCGAACCAACAGAGGTGCCACCATATTTTTGCACGATCAATGACATAATTGTATGTTGATTAAGTTAGTATTAGGGCTGATATTCAAAACTGCCAAATGTAAACTTTATTGCCAAAAAAGCAACAATGTTTCCGTATTAGTTGCGATAATATATAAGTCTATTATATTTTCATGCGGAAACAAACATCTAATATGTTATAGGGCATTAAAAGAAAACCGCAACAATTTTGCAGCATTAATTTAACAATACTGCTTAAATCTTAACAATAAAACTTCCTGAAAAATATAAATAATGGAATCCGGAAAAATTATAAAAAGTCTGGCCGTCTGCATTTCAGTCTGGATAGGTATTGTTCTTGCTTTGTTGTCAGTCCATGCTGATTTTAATGATAATGCCACTGCTACTCCGCTTTCTGCAAATCACCCAGAGCAGAATTCCACTCTCGTCAATATTCCCGTAAATATTGAAATGGAAACATTTAAGCCGGATAATCAAGCCGCTGAACCGGCTTTGCCGCTTACTCAAAACGAGAAGATTATCGGGATAATAAAGAAAGGTGAAAGTTTAAATCTGGCAATGAAACGCCTGGATGTCCCCGATACCGTCAGAATTGACGTTATCAAAGGTTTCGGCAAATCTCTTGATTTTAAAATGCTTCAGCCCGGTGACCGCTTCACGATTATTTTAGACCCGAAAAATTCCATTGACCATGCAGTATATGAATCCGGTTTATTGAACACCTATATTCTTAAACGCAACGATGAGGGGCTTTGGGATGCGGCAAGACAGGCTGTTCCTTTGGAATGCAGGGTTGAAAGACTCTCCGGTGTTATTGATTCATCCCTTTATGCTGCCTTTCTGGAACTGAAGGAAGAACCAAAGCTTATCCATGCCTATGCTGATATTTTTTCTTCAAAAATTGACTTTAATACTGACACCCAAAAGGGAGACAGCTTTGAGTTGCTGGTGGAAAAATATTACAAGGATAATGTATTCGTAGGGTATGGCAAAATTCTGGTGGCAATTTACCAAAAACAGGACGTCAGGTTTCTGGGATATCATTATAGTTCCGAAAAAACACCTGCCGGTTATTTTGACCATGAAGGTAAAGCCCTGGGCACCTGGTTTATACGTTCACCAATCCCGTTTGGCCGGGTTACGTCACGATTTACTATGAGAAGAAAACATCCGGTTGACGGAGTTGTCCGTCCACACCTGGGAATCGACCTGGCTGCTCCCAGAGGTACCCCTGTAATGGCCACGGCTGAGGGAAGAGTGGAATTTATTGGCAGGAAAGGTGGTTTTGGTAAAACAGTTATCCTGAGGCATCATGGTGGTTACAAGACTTATTACGGTCATTTGCATGGTTATAAAAAGGGATTGAAAAAAGGCAGTCTTGTCCAGCAGAAAGATATTATAGGTTATGTGGGGTCAACAGGAATATCCACCGGACCACACCTGGATTACCGCATCCAGCTCAATGGCATTTTCAAAAATCCCTTCGGCATCAAGTTTAAGGCCAAGACCGTCTTAGAAAGTGATGAATTTGAACTGTTCCTGCAGCAAAGTGATAGGATTGCCAAGCTTTTTGATTCCGATACTGGAAGGAAGATTCTCCAAGTCAATAAAATTACCCTTACTGAAGACCATAAGATTTTCTTTCTTTAAGCAACAGCCGCTTTAATGAAATCCTTATTTAATGTTGTCCTGGTAGAGCCGGAAATACCCCCTAATACAGGAACAATTGCAAGATTGTGCGGCGCGACCGATACAATTCTGCATCTTGTAAAACCCTTAGGTTTCAGTACTGACGATAAACACCTGAAACGTGCCGGACTCGACTACTGGAAATATGTAAAAATCATTTACTGGGAAAGCTTTGATGAATTCCTGGACGCCCAGGATGAAAGAAAACTTTATTTTTTCACAAAAAAGACAGGCAGGCCATATACCGAAGCTCAATTCAAGCCTGGGGATTTTCTTATTTTGGGAAGGGAAACGAAAGGCTTGCCAGAAGAGGTAATAAGGCTGTATATAGATCGCTGTTATACAATACCGATGAGTAATCCTAATATCAGAAGCCTTAACCTTGCCAACGCCGCAGGAATCGTTTTGTATGAAGCCCTTCGTCAGCAGTCCCTGTGGTAAGGGTTTTAGCTTAAGTCTCAGGGATACTCCTTCAGAAAACAATTCAGTTTTTTAAATATATTTAACATGGAGGAAATTTTACATGCCTGATCGTATTTATAATTTCAGTGCCGGACCTGCCACCCTGCCCTATGAAGTGCTTGTGCAGGCTGCCAAAGATATCGTCAACTTCAATAACATCGGTATCGGCCTTATTGAAATGAGCCACCGCAGTAAGGAGTTTATAGCAGTTGTTGATGAGTGTGAATCGCTTCTGCGTGAACTGCTGGCAATCCCTGATAACTATAAGATTCTGTTTCTGCAGGGCGGGGCTTCGACCCAGTTTGCCATGGTGCCGATGAACCTTCTGCAGCAGGGCAAAAAAGCCACATACCTGAATACCGGCACCTGGGCTAAGAAGGCGATTAAGGAGGCAAAGCTGTTCGGCGATATAGACATAGCTTATTCGAGTGAAGAGACTGTTTTTGACCGGGTTCCCCTGCCGGATGAGTACAAGGCTGCCCCTGGTGCCGAATATCTCTACTTCGTATCCAACAACACGATTTACGGCACCCAGTTTCATCAGTTTCCCGAAACCGAGGCAGATCTTGTCTGCGATATGTCTTCGGACATACTGTCGCGATCGATCGATGTCAGCCGCTTTGGGATAATCTTTGCCGGAGCCCAGAAAAATATGGGACCTGCCGGCTGTACCGTGGTTGTCATCCGGGAAGATTTATTGACCAAAACTCCGGAAAATGTCCCCACCATGTTTCGTTATAAAACCCATGCAGATAAAGGCTCAATGTTCAATACACCGCCTTGTTTTGCCATATATACCATAGGCCTTGTCCTGAAATGGCTCAAAAATATGGGCGGTCTGCCGGTGATGGAGAAACTGAATCACGACAAGGCCGAGCTGCTGTACAGTGCTATCGACAACAGCGATTTTTACAGGGGACATGCCAAATTCGATTCCCGGTCAATAATGAATGTGACCTTCAACCTGCCGACTCCGGAACTGGAGGCAAAGTTTATCAGAGAGGCTGCTGATCTTTCCCTAAATGGACTAAAAGGACACAGGTCTGTGGGAGGCTGCAGGGCTTCAATTTATAATGCCTTCCCGCGTGAAGGGGTTAAGAAGCTTGTTGAATTTATGAATGAATTCGAGAAGAAAAACAGCTGATTATGAATTTTAATCGTGAACTATGAAGGAAATATAATCCGACCCCCAAGTGAGGCCCATTCGATAATTCTGCAGATTTCCGTCGGCTGTTCCCATAATAAGTGCACTTTCTGCGGCGCATATAAGCGGGTGCGTTTCCGCATCAAGGACTCCGTAACCATCAATGAGGATATTGCCTTTGCGGGAAAATACTGCCGGCAGCAGAAAAGGGTGTTCATCGGTGACGGTGATGCCCTGATCATCCCGACTGACAGACTGGGGCGGATTTTTTCCGATATCAGAGAAAATCTTCCCTGGGTGAACCGCATCAGTCTTTATGGCAACGCTAAAAGTGTTCTCAGAAAAACTCATGCTGAACTGCTGAGTCTGAAAAAATTTGGACTTGACAGAATTTATATGGGGCTTGAAAGCGGTCACGATCCAACCTTGAAAAAAATCCATAAGGGGGTAACAGCGGAGCAGATGATTAAAGCGGCCGGGATGATTCGAAATGCCGGTCTCTTTCTGTCTGTTACTGTTCTGCTTGGTATTGCCGGCATTGATGATTCAGATATCCATGCCATGGAAACAGGCCGTGTTGCAAGTGATATGAGGCCAAATCAGATAGCTGCCCTGACTTTGATGCTTCTAGAAAATACACCTTTATACAGGGATGCGGTCAACGGTTTATTTCAGTTGCCTGACCGGATAATGCTTCTTACGGAACTCAAAACCCTGGTCAAAAATATAGATTTGGACCGTGTGCAGTTTCAGGCAAATCATGCCTCAAATTATCTGCCAATCTCTGGAAGGCTTGCCAGGGATAAAAAAAATATTCTTAGAACCATTGAAGAGGGCTTAAAGGGCGGACACCATCTCAGGAGTGAATCCTTAAGAGCCCTTTAATTTTATGAATACTTTAGATATTACCAATTTCTCCCTGCCACAATTGACTGAACTCCTGGTAAGTCTTGGCCTGCCAAAATACCGGGCTATCCAGATCTTTGCCTGGCTTTACAGGCCCCATATCTCGAGTTTTTCCCAAATGACGGATCTGCCCAAGGAACTGCGTAATACACTTGCAGACGAGATAGTCTTTGAATGGCCGCAAATTGCCGCGGTTGAACGCTCAAAGGACGGAACGGCCAAGTACGGTTTCAAGCTCAAGGATGACCGTTTTATTGAGGCGGTGCTTATTCCTGAGGAGACCAGAAGTACCCTTTGTGTTTCTTCGCAGGTAGGTTGTGCCATGGGGTGTGAATTCTGTCTGACCGGCAGTCTGGGGTTCAAGCGCAACCTGACTCCGGGGGAAATAGTCGGTCAGGTCGTCAAAGTCAGGGACTGGATACTTGATATGGATGAATCGATTCCTGGATTGAACAATCTTGTGTTCATGGGAATGGGTGAGCCCCTGGCAAATTTCGATAATCTTTTGGTTGCCCTTGATATTCTTACAGAGCAGCGTGGGCTGGATTTTTCCGAGCGGCGGATAACTGTTTCCACCTGCGGCCTGGTGCATAAAATCATCGAACTTGGCGAGAAGACCAAGGTAAACCTGGCGGTCTCGCTTCATTCGGTAAATGATGCCGTCCGCTCACAGTTAATGCCGATCAACAGAACATATCCGGTTGCAAAACTGTTGGAAGCCTGTAGAAAGTTTCCAATGCCAAAACGGAAACGGATCATGTTTGAATATGTCTTGATAAAAGACATTAATGATTCTGTTGCAGATGCCGAGATGCTGGCAGAAAAACTGAAGGGAATACCATGCAAAATAAACCTGCTGCCATTTAATGAAAGCAAGGAGGTTGTTTTCCGTAAGCCTTCTGATGAACAGATTGAATTGTTTCAGAAAACACTCTGGAACGCAGGATATACAGTTCTTGTCCGTTCAAGCCGGGGGGCAGATATTTCAGCTGCATGTGGTCAACTTGCCGGCAAAAAGAGTCTATAATTACCCTTAATTAGGTACAGGATTTTGCCCGTTAATATTCAAAACCTGAGATTAAATAAAAAAAATGTTTATCATCATGTTATCAAAGTGTATTATGGCATATCATTTAATTTTACCCGGCAGTTCATTTGCAAGCCCAATTAAAATTAGGAGAACATCATGGATTTGCAAGAAGCAATGAGGAAAATCTTTAGAATTGACATAAGCGATAATGATGATCTTTCTGTCAAGATCAATGATAAAACCTATGAACTGTTTGATCTCGGTGACAACGGCATCGGCCTGAAACTGGGTACAGAAGATATTTTTCTCGATGTAGGAGATGAATTATCCGTTGAATTAACAATTAAAAATAAGGTGCTCAACTTGCAGGGTAAGGTAGTCCATATAAGTCCGGAAGGACTTGTGGACAGACTCTGCGGTATTGAGTTTTTTAACATTGATAATGAGGCACAAGAGAACCTGAAGGAATACATTAAATCCTGTAGAGAAAAAATATTCGAGGAGGAATAACCGAAACTTTTATTGTATATTTTTTCTGGATAAATTTTAATTATTCTTGTTCTGAACGGAACTCTTAATTCTTTTATTTATCAAAAAGGAATTTAAATCTGGACAAAATACAGGGTATGGTCTAACCAAATAAGGAAGTACTGAATTTATAAATAATAGGTTTACCCATTTATAATAATTCAATTACTCGGAGGCGGTAGAATGCTTTTCATTTGTCCCCATTGCAACAAAAAGCATACAATTGACGAAAAAAAGATTCCTGCCACTGCCACAAAGGCACGCTGCAGTAACTGTGGCAAACCATTTGCTTTAAATAAAACTCAACAGCCATCCGCTGAAGCTCCTGCTGAAAAGAAAGCGCCACCGGTTAAAAAAGAAGGCGATTCTGTTGTCAGAAAGCTTGGTATTTCCTTAAGTAAAGGCGGCGTTGGTAAATCTACAACCTCCATAAATCTTTCTTCTGGCTTGGCTCTTGCCGGCTTTAAAGTATTGTTGATTGATACAGATACTCAGGGGCAGGACAGCTTCATGCTTGGCTTAAAACCGAAAGCCGGCCTTACCGAGTTGGTTACCGGAGAGCTTTCCCCTAAGGAATGTCTCACCAAGGCGCGTGATAATCTGTGGGTACTTGCGGGTGGGAAAAACCTAGCCGGAGTCAAGCGATTAATAGACCGTAAGGATTACGGCGGAGAAATGACCGTAGCTGAAGCCCTGAAACCGGTAGAGAATACTTTTGATTTTGTGATTGTAGACACTTCTCCAGGGTGGGACCCTCTTACGGTAAATGTTCTGTTCTACATAAATGAACTGTTGATTCCTGTTGCTTTGGATATTATGGCATTACAGGGACTGAGTGAATTTTTGCGCAGTATCTCTTCCATCCAGAAATATCGGCCTGAGCTTGAATTAAAATATATTCTTCCTACTTTTGAAGACAAACGGGTTAAGAGAACCTCGAGAATTTTAAATAAGATAGGAAAAATTTACGGAGATAGACTCTGTGACCCCATTCGTTATAATGTCAGACTTTCTGAGGCTCCGGCCTACGGAAAGACAATTTATGAGTATGCTCCAGGCTGCAATGGCGCCCAGGATTATCGAGAACTGGTGCGAAAAGTAGCCAATGATCCAAGTCTTTTATCGTAATAGTTCCAATCAATTTAAAAAATCCCCCAAAAGCCGGGCCCCTTTATTTTTCGGGCCCGGCTTTTTTTTATAAATAAACTGACCGGCAATTTACTATCCTAAAGCTGATAGATGAGCCAGACAAATAAACAAAAAACTATAATGACAAATACAACTGGTTTGACCGCAAACCATATTTTATGAATCTCATCCGGAGACACTTGCTGTCTTTGTCAGTTTCCCATGATCTTCCTTTAATGTTTCTTAAAATTGACAGATGTCGTTTATTAATAAAAATCAACACAGCAGTTCATATCTGCAATCAACGGCAATATGACATGCTCATTGAATTTTTGACCAGACTATTAATAAAAGACCGAAAAGAATCAACATTGGGCCGTTGGCAATATAAACGACATATACAAGGGCGTAACGACTACCCATCGCCTCCCTGAGCTTAGCTCTGTTGAATATGCCGGGTATCCAGAAAACAACGCTGACTACCAGGCCCAGAAGCATCAATACAGTACCGAGAATTGCAAGGATCATTTTCTATTCAATAAAATTATTTGTTTAGCCTTGTTGGCTGTTCATAACAGTTATCTGATCGTTTAGGGTCCAGAAGTCATACAGATACCCGAACCCGAGTAGGCCTCCTGTCAAAAGAAATAATATCCCGCTTAGCCATTTTCCCATGTACATTCTGTGAATACCCAATACACCGAGAAAGGTGAGCAGAAGCCATGCAACAGAATAGTCAATGGAACCGGCTGTATATCTGAGATCTGCCTGACGGTCCAGCAAGGGGATAAGAAATAAATCAATGATCCAGCCTATTCCCAGTATTCCAAGGGTAAAAAAGTAAATTGTCCCGATTAACGGTTTACCATAGTAAAATCTATGCGATCCTGTAAAACCGAAAATCCAGAGAATGTAGCCTATTGTTTTGCGGTGGGTATCCTGATTCCCAGACATATTCTCTCACCCTTTCATCAAATCTAGTCATCATCTTGTTACTGTCTGCCGTTATAGATTATACCGCCTTCATCAACATACTGCTGCAGTACAGCCATTGCCTTAGTTCTTAAAATATCACGGGTCACAGTAATTGAGCGGCTATTAAAATATTCCAGCCATTTTGGGGGTTTCTCACCCTCGTCAAAACCGATGCTTCGAGCATCTTCATCACGGGCGCCGCATACCAGGTGACTGATTCCGGACCATGGGATTGATCCGAGACACATGGCGCATGGCTCTGTGGAAGAGACAAGTTCATATTCAGGGAAACCGGGAGCGCTCAAATCGAAGTTGGCTACCAGTTGTTGGGCAAGAATAATGGCAACTATTTCTGCATGAACGACTGAACAGTTAGTTTGCATCACAAGGTTTATCCCTGGAGCTATAAGTTTCCCACTTTGCCGCTCAAAAATTGCCGCTCCGAATGGTCCACCTTCGTGTCTGATATTTTGGGCTGAGAGTCCAATTACCAGTTCCATGCGCTCCTCAATAGTGGAAAAGATCGATTTAGGCTCTGGAATAAAGGAATAGACCCATTCAGGCAATTGAACAGTATAGGTTGGGTATGTCATGTTCTGTGAATATATCGTGTAATTTATCTATAATTACCCTAATTACCCTCAAAAAAACAATATGTTGTAAATAAGTTTATGTAAACATAAAACAAAAAAACCCCGCATTATCTGAATGAATTATGCGGGGTTTTTTTGAATAATATTTAGTTCTATTTTTTCTTGGCAGTTCCTTTTTTCTTCGGGGCCGCTTTCTTGGCAGCAGGTTTGGCTTTGGCCGCTGCCTTCTTCGGGGCCGCTTTCTTGGCGGCAGGTTTGGCTTTTGACGCCGCCTTCCTCGGAGCTGCTTTCTTGGCGGCAGGTTTTTCCTTTTCAGGAGCAGCCGGCTTGGCTCCTTCAGTTGCTTCTTCGGCTGTAAGGGCCTTTGTTATCGCTTTCGTAAGCTTTGCCTCAATAACGCCATTTATATATTCCTGGGTAAAGATACCCTCTTTCCGGATTGTTTTGGCGGTGTTGCCGAAGACCATTCTGACCTTGCGGCTACTTACCGCGGCCAGGCCCTTATCAAGCCTTATTTTCATTTCATCCGGTTCAATCCCCTCAGCCTGTCCCAAAGGACCGAGTTCCTTTATTTTACCGGTGAATTCGGTTATCAGCTTGACGAAACGCGGTGCTTCGGCTGCTGATGCCCACTGCAAGGAAAATCTCTCAGGATTAACTCCTATTTCCTGTAGTACATTGAATACCAAGGCATTCATTCCCATTGCATCGTAATTACCTACCTGGTAATGACATTCGCCGAGTTGTCAGCCGCCGGTGAAGATGCCGTCAGCCCCTTCCACAAATCCCCTCAGGACAAAGGAGGGATCGACCCGTCCTGTACACATCACCCTGATGGTGCGCAGGTTGGGTGGATACTGGTAGCGCGATACCCCTGCAGCATCTGCGGCAGCGTAACAACACCAGTTGCAGAGAAATCCGAGGATTTTCGGTTTGTACTCTTCCTTGCTCATTTCTTATCCTTTAATCATGTTATAAATGATGTACTCAAACAGCCTTACATAACCGGATCAAGCTGCTTCAGTTTCTTTTTTCTTTACTTCCCTGCCGAACGCTTCAATTTGTGAAATTAATTGTTCATTGGTAAACCCACCCATGGAGATTGCAAATGTCGGGCAGTGTGAAGCACAGATGCCGCAGGCCTTGCAAGATGCCACTATGGTTTCTGCTTTAGGCTTGTTGTTTTCATCTTTTAC
>JAFDCR010000138.1 GCA_019312685.1 Deltaproteobacteria bacterium
ACGGAACAGCGGCAGACTGTGCTTTTATATCCTCGGTTTTACTGTTTTTCAGTAACTCCATAACAGCTTCCTCATCAAATTCATCCGCTTCACGCTCAACGATCTTCAGAGCACCGGTCGGGCAGGCCTGCAGACAGGCGCCCAAACCATCGCAGTATTTTTCGGCCAGAATTTTAACCTTGCCGTCAACAACCTTCAGCGCTCCCTCTGCGCAATCTGGCACACACTGACCGCAGCCGTCGCATAATTCTTGATTAATTTCGATTATCTTGCGTCTGACTTTCATGAACAATCCTTTAATTGAGGTTAACCTGGCTGATATTTTTTTTTACTTTCGATTCGGTTTTTTAAAAAAAACTTATACTTCTGTTTGTCAAAGAGCCCAAAACAGCTCTCAGCATTCAGCCGTCAACGGTCAGCTCTCACTTTTCTTCCTTTTGCCTTTTGCATAACTCTACACTCCTTACTCCTTGCTCCTCACTCCTTACTATGCCTTATTCATCTCTCTGCAGCAGTACTTTGCGGGCAATAGACTGACCTGTTTTTGTCAGAAAAGACTTGTCGATTATTTTCTCAAGATGCTCCGGTGCTGAGGGGGATTCTTTCTGTTTTTCCTCAAGGTTGACAATAAGATCTGCATCATAGAGTACCTTGAAATTTAGCGTTTCCTCATTCCTCGGCGTGTGATGATGGCCGATGATATCGCAAACCTCTTCGATGATCCCTTCTTCAGCGCCCAGTTTTTCCAGGATCCCCCTGGCGACAGGCGGCCCCTCAAGGTGCTGATACTGCGGTGAACTGCTGTTGTATTTGCGTTCTGCTTCCTTGATGCCGATATCATGCAGATAGGCACTGATCAATGTCACCACCGGATGGGCGTCTTCTTCCCGGCATATCTTTTCGGTATAACGGGCGACCCTCGTTACATGCCCTATCCTCCTGAAATCACCTTCAAAATAGCGCTTCATCTCAATGGGGACACGCTCGACCAGCAGCTCTTTCTTCTTGGCCAGCAGTTCAGGAGGCATGGACCCGAGACACTGTTCAGCATACGGGCAATAAGACGCGCAGCCGAAGTCCATCTTCGGGTTAAGCACCTTGTGTCCGCAATTACTGCATTTTCGGGTTGAATCGTCTTTGAAGAATTCAACCACACTGTCACACTTAGAACATTTTGCTTCAAAAACTGCGGCACCATCCCAATAACGGCTGTCCTGTCCCGGACATTGCATGGTAACCTCCTATCATTGTTTCAGGCCCGATGCAGACGGGGCTGTATTCCCGTCTGCACCAACAAAGGCTCTTGGAATAATTTTTCAGTTAAATAATATTATAGTCATTTTTCTCCGGCCTGTATATCAGGCATAGTTTTTATCTGAGTCACATTTATTTACGCTGCCAGTTTCGCCTCTTCGCATGCTTCCACCGGTTCTTCCAGAATTGCCGTCAGGTCCTCACACGGCGTGGTAATCGGCTTAATGGCAAAATTCTTCACCAGGACATCAAGCACATTCGGCGTGATAAATGCCGGCAGACTCGGCCCCAGGCGGATATCCCGGATACCGAGATGAAAAAGGGTCAGCAGGATTGCCACCGCCTTCTGTTCATACCAGGAAAGCACCAGCGAGAGCGGCAGATCGTTTACCGTACAGTCAAATGCCTTTGACAATGCCACCGCGATCTGGATGGCGGAATAGGCATCATTGCACTGGCCGATGTCGAGCAGACGCGGAATACCGCCTATATCCCCAAGTTGTTTGTCAAAAAAACGGAACTTGCCGCATGCCAGGGTTAAGACAGCGCAGTCACTCGGAACCTTTTCGACAAACTCGGTGTAGTAGTTGCGGCCCGGCTTGGCGCCGTCACAGCCTGCAACCAGGAAAAAATGACGCAGATCCTTGCTCTTTACCGCCTCAATGATCTTGTCGGCAACAGACAGAACCGTGTTTCTGGCAAAGCCCACCATTACGGAACTCTTGTCGGTGTCCTCGACAAATCCCTCCAGTTCCAGAGCCTTTTCGATAACCGGGCTAAAATCCTTGTCAGCGATATGTCTCAGGCCGGGCCAACCGACAAGACCGGTGGTAAAGATATTGTCGGCATATGATTCCCTGGGCTTCTGAATACAGTTGGTGGTCATGACAATGGCGCCCGGGAATAAGGCAAATTCCTTTGCCTGATTTTGCCAGGCCGTGCCGTAATGGCCGTAAAAATGGTCATATTTCTTCAGTTCGGGATAACCGTGACAGGGAAGCATCTCACCGTGCGTATAAACATTGATCCCCTTGCCCTCGCTCTGTTTGAGAATTCCCTCAAGATCCTTCAGATCATGGCCTGACACCAGGATCGCTTTGCCCTTCCTGGCCCCAAGGGGCACCTCTGTCGGCACCGGGTGGCCATAGGTTGTGGTGTTTCCCTCGTCAAGAAGTTCCATGGCCCGCAGGTTCACCTCACCGCATTTCAAAACCATGCTGACCCAGTCATCGACTGTCATATCCTTTCGCAGCAGAGCTGCCAGACCTTCCTGGATAAAACTGTAAACGGTTTCATCCTCCCGGCCGAGAATCTTGGCATGATCGGCATAGGCGGCAACGCCCTTTAGACCGTAAAGAAGAACCTGCTTCAGCGACAGGATATCAGGATTTTCACCATCACTTTTGTTGGGGGCAAATGCTTTGCCCTGCTCAACCAGACCTGTAAGGGTGTCAGCCGGGATAAATTCAGCCGGCGATTCCGGAAAATCCACATTACCTCCCGCCTGCCTTACTTTTTCCTTCAGTGATTCCTTCAACTCAGCTCCCCTTCTGATCAGGGCGACAAATCGATCAGCATCAAAATTAACATTGGTCAGGGTTGAAAAAACACCCTCACAGACAAACAGATCAATTCCTGTATCTGTTATGCCTGCTTTCCGGCCTTCCAAGGCAACCAGTGAGATATCCTGCAGGACATGGATCAGCAAGTCCTGCAGGGCAGCGACATCCGGCTTCTTGCCGCATACACCCATTTTAACACACCCTTCACCCTTTGCCGTTTGTTCACATTGATTACAAAACATGATGTTCTCCTTTTAAAATTTTTCGGTTCATATAGTTTGGAAGTAAATTGCTCTAAACTGATGTTTTCTCAGCGTTATGCTTCTTGCAATCTATATGGATAAAGGAGAACCGTCCTTGACTTATATCAAGAGAGGATTTTTTTATTTTCTTACCAGCTCACCGCTATGAGAAGGAATCCAGCACTTGTTTCCGTCCGGAAGCTCGATCTGCCACCAGGAGTTTCGGTCTTCCTGCAGAATAAATTCTGTTCCGGCATGGAGGGGTTCTTTAAAACTCGGTTGGTATGAATCTGCTTCCCCTTGCCGGGCAATGACTTCCGGTGCCAGAATGACCCCCTCCATGTTCCTGGCAGACTGATATTGTTCAATACATAGTGAGGAACCGAATATTAAGGTAAAAAGTATAGAGACTCCAAGCACCCAGTTGGTATATGGACGTATGGAAAAAATCTTCACCCCGGCAATTACCCAGAGCAGCAGATACGATATGCCAAAAATAACCAACCTTGTTTTTGTGTCTAAATCATAATGAAAGAAAAAGAGGGTCTGCTGTATTTTCCTCTGATCCTTGATTACAAGTTTATCCTGACGCATAATTCTGGCATAGGCAAGATTCTTCGCAAGATTGGAATCGTTTGGAATATATTGCTCCGCCCTGCGATAATTCAAAATTGCTCTGCCGGTATCTTCAAGAAGGAAGTAAATATTGCCAATATTGTAGAAAAGTTTACCGTTTCTGATACCCCCTTCCTCTGTCAGACGGTTCAAACGCAAAAGGGCTTTGGTGTACAGATCTTTGGCTGCTTCCGGATTTGATACACTCATCTCGGTTGCCTGATGAAAAAATTCCTGTCCCTGCCTCAAGAGTTCCTTTTTTGCACTCTCAGTTATTGGTTCTCCTGCCGCTACAAGAGAGGCTGAAGAGAACAGCAGACACATGAGGACAGCGCCATACCTTATCAGATCCGTAAAAATATTCTTGTGTTTTAACTTCTGAAACATCTATCTATTTTTTCTATTACATCCTTACTTTTAATAAGTATTTTATCCAGACCCGCCTGACCGTTTCCGTTCTTATCACCACCGCCATAGTGATAGGCTTCGCACCAGTCAAGAATCTCCCGCAATTCTGCAAGTACTGTCTCATCAACACCCAGTGGTTTTAAACGCTCTGCCACATCTGCAAAAACCAGAACCCCGATCGGCATCATCATTCGTTTGCCCAGGTATATCCTGATAGCCTCGACCAAGCCCCCTGCCGTAGCCTCTAAGCTCTTCTGCTGCATATTTTTATACAGTTTTGCCTGTTCCCTGAAAAAATCGGGCAAGGCTCTCTTTGCCTGCAAGGCCTCATCATTAAGCAAACGTTTACGCCGTAAAAATACGGGCACCAATACAATCAAGTAGGCTGCCGGCGGGAAAAGAAGAAGTGCCAGACCGAGCAGGGAACTGAGCCTGGGAGTAATTGCGACCTGCTGGTCAATAAGTATATCCCCACCTACATAGTTATGAGCAATTCCCCTATCCAGTGAGGCAAGCTCACTTTTCCCCTCAACGGGCAACATGCCCTCCGCATCCTTGGCAGTCAGCACTTTTGTAGAGTTCACTTTAAGGGGAATAGGGTTGGAACGTGCCGATTCATATTTCCCTGTTTTGGGATTAAAAAAATCAAGGCTTA
>JAFDCR010000139.1 GCA_019312685.1 Deltaproteobacteria bacterium
CTCCATATATTCTGAATCCACATCCGGAACAGGAACCCATAACTCAGCTGTATTCAGCAGTTGGTAGTCATTACGTATAGCCAGAATAGCGGCTGGAGCCCCATAGCCACCTGTAATATAATAACTGTGGTCAGGTAAGACCTCGTATCTTTCAAACTTATTATCCAGTTCGCGATCCCAGGTCAAGGTTCCATAATTCCCGCCTGCACAGCCGGCAAGAGTGCCAAAAATGAAAACTGCTGCCAGCCCTGTAAATAAACGAGCCATTACATTTATATTATAAAAAAATCTACATTTCATCATGCCTTAAGCTCCTAGTAGTTATTTCTGAAAATTATCTCAGTGTACCAAACTAAGTACTTTTAAAATATGATAATCACCGTTTGATTTTTCAGCTAGTTGCTGCATGTTTAATATACTTTTTCACTCCCGGGACAGGTCCTCTCTTGACAACTTGTCACAACTAATGTAACTCATTGTAATATCAAATTTTTTCATATTTTTTGCAATAGCCGAACAGACATAACAACTCTTTACTATCCATGCTTAAACGTAACCTGGCTAAACTGCTTGACCGTTTATCTCCCCGGGAGGGGCTTGTGCTGCTGATAATGGCAGTAATTGTAGGGGTTAATACCGGGCTTGCCGCAGTTGTTTTCATTCGGCTTATTGACGTTATACAGCTCTTTTTTTACGGTGGAGGAGAAAAAATCCTGCCAGGGTTAGGACGTATATGGATAATCCTGGTTCCGGTTATAGGAGGATTACTTGTCGGACCGATCATAGCCAGGTTTGCAGTGGAAGCCAAAGGTCACGGAGTCCCCGAGGTTATGCAGGCCCTTATTTTGAGGGGCGGCCGCATCCGGCCGCGGGTTGCCGTGGCGAAAATAATCGCCTCCGCCCTCTGTATCGGCACAGGAGGATCTGCCGGTCGTGAGGGGCCTATAGTCCAGGTCGGTTCAGCTCTGGGCTCGTCTGTAGGGCAATGGCTGCGCCTTTCAGATGATCGCATAAAAAATCTGGTTGCCTGCGGCGCCGCGGCAGGCATTTCAGCCACCTTCAATGCACCCATTGCCGGAGTGGTTTTCGCTATTGAAGTTTTACTCAGTGAACTGCAGGTGAATGTATTCGGTAACGTTGTGGTATCAGCGGTCGCTGCAAGCATAGTCAGCCAGATGTTCCTGGGCTCCCGTCCCGCCTTTGAGATTCCAGGTTATATCATGCACTCACCATGGGAAATTCTGCTCTATATTATCCTGGGACTCCTGGCAGCATTTGTGGGTATTCTTTTTATCCGCCTGCTTTATTTTACCGAGGATGTATTTGAGAAACTTGCTGTGCCGGAGTGGCTGAAACCCGCCATTGGTGCCTTACTCCTCGGTATATTGGCCTATTGTTATCCATATGTCGGGACCATTTCATACATCTCTGTAGAGGATATGGCGCCGGGGCTTCCTATAATGGAAAATTATCCGCACATATTCGGTTCTGGCTTTCTTTTCCTTGAAGAGGTGCTGCAGGGACGCGCCCCTTTCTTCCTGCTTTTCCTGCTTATTTTTCTCAAACCTCTGGCAACCTCATTTACCCTCGGTTCAGGCAATTCTGGCGGTGTTTTTGCTCCGTCACTTTTTACCGGTGCCATGCTTGGAGGCGCCTTTGGTTACCTTGCCATGCACCTGTTCCCGAATATACCTATAGAAATAGGCGCCTATGCCCTTGTGGGCATGGCTGCCGTCTTCTCGGCAGCAGCAAGGGCACCGCTTACCTCAATGCTTATTGTCTTTGAAATGAGCAATGACTACAGGCTGATACTGCCGCTTATGGCTGCAGGCATGGTTGCCTCGTCACTCGCTCAGTGGCTGCATTCCGATTCCATTTACAGCCTCAAGCTTACTAAAAGGGGTATCCGTTTTGAACAGGGTAAAGATATGGACATCATGCAGACGGTGCAGGTGGAAGAAGTGATGAACAAGTCTCCTGTTACAATACATAGTGAGCAGACTGTTGCAGATCTTTTTGCCGCCTTTCAGGAAACCCATCTCGTAGGCTTTCCTGTTCTATCTGGTGAACAGGAACTTTACGGTATAGTCACCCTGCAGGACATGGAGCGGACCATTCAGGAAATGGAAAAAACCCTGAATAGAAATCAACTGAATCTGAAGGATCTGAAAGTCTGGGATGTTGCAACCCCCGAGCCGGTTACAGTTTTTCCTGATGAGCCCATCTGGGCGGCTATAAGGAAAATGGCTCCCCGGGATCTGGCCAGGCTGCCGGTGGTTGACAGAAATAATCCCAAGAAATTTCTTGGACTGATAAGCCGTAGTGATATTGTCCGGGCATATAATGTCGGCTTGATGCGCAAACAGAAAGAGCAGCTGGCCCAGGACCGTTCAGCTCTCCGCAAGGTGACCGGTCTGGAGTTTATCGAAATCAAGGTTGAACCGGACAGTTCTGGCAGCAGCAAACGGTTGGCTGATATTTCCCTGCCAAGCAACACCAATGTCGTTTCAGTCCTGCGCCTGGGCAACCTCCTTGTGCCGGACGGC
>JAFDCR010000140.1 GCA_019312685.1 Deltaproteobacteria bacterium
AATGCTTCTTATCTATGACATGAATGTCACCGGTAACGGTACAGAAGAAATCACCGATCTTAGAGGCCTCTGCCAGGGGCATTACCCTGAAACCGTCCATGGTTGCCTCAAGGGCTTTCAGGTGGTCAACTTCGATTACAATAACATTGGCCCCCATACCTTTGGCCCTCATGGCAAGTCCCCGGCCGCACCAGCCATAACCGCATACCACAAAAGTGCTCCCTGCAATCAGTCTGTTGGTTGCCCGGGTAATGCCATCAATGGTGCTCTGCCCGGTACCGTAGCGGTTATCAAAGAGATGTTTTGTATAGGCATCATTCACCGATATTACAGGGAAGCGTAAAACCTTTTTCAGTGCCATATCACGGAGCCTGATGACACCGGTGGTAGTTTCCTCGGTTCCACCAATAACATCTTTAATTAACTGGGGTCTTTTAGCATGCACCGTAGACACCAGGTCAGCCCCGTCATCCATGGTAACATGAGGTTTGATATCCAGGGCTGCATTGATGTGATCGTAATAGGTTTTGCGGTTTTCCCCCTTGATGGAAAATACAGAAATCTTGTGGTACTTTACCAGAGCCGCTGCCACATCATCCTGGGTACTGAGCGGATTTGATGCACAGAGTGCAAGCTGTGCCCCTCCCGCCTTCAGTGTTTCCATCAGGCTGGCCGTTTCAGTGGTAACGTGCAGACAGGCAGCAAGTCTGAGACCCTTAAGTGGCTTCTCTTTCTGAAACCGCTCCTTCACCTGATTCAAAACGGGCATACTCTGATTGGCCCACTCGATACGCAACATCCCCTTTTTCGCAAGACCGATATCCTTAATATGATAGTTCATTCAACTTCTCCTTTACGCACGTAAGTATTCTAGAGGCCGGCTGCCCTTCGCAGTTTTTTGGCAACATCGGTTTTTTCCCAGGTGAAAGCGGCATCACTCCTGCCAAAGTGTCCGTAACATGATGTTTTCCTGTAAATCGGTCTCAGCAGGTTAAGGTGTTTAATCATCTGTGCAGGGGTTAGATCAAAATGTTTTCTTATCAGTTTGGCAATATCATCCGGTGGAATCCTGCTGGTCCCGGAGGTATCAATCATCACCGAAACCGGCTCTGCAACCCCGATGCTGTAAGAAAGCTGCACCTCACATTTTTTCGCCAACCCGGCAGCAACAACGTTCTTTGCAACGTAGCGTGCCATATAGGAAGCAGACCTGTCCACCTTGGAAGGATCTTTCCCCGAAAAGGCTCCGCCGCCATGGCTGCCGTGTCCGCCGTAGGTATCACAGATGATCTTTCTCCCGGTCAGGCCGCAGTCTGCCTTGGGGCCTCCCTGGACAAAACGGCCGGTGGAGTTGATGTGAAACTTGGTTTTGCCATCCATCATTCTGGCCGGTATTATTTTCTTGATTACCTCTTCTATGATTGCCTCCCGAAGAACCTTCTCCTTGATCATGGGATCATGCTGCGCGGCAACCACTACTGTATCCACTCTGACGGGCCGGTCATCTATGTATTCAACAGTCACCTGGGTTTTACCATCAGGCCGTAAATGTTCGATGATACCCTGTTTCCGCACGTCAGTTAACCGTTTTGCCATTTTATTGGCATACATTATGGGCATGGGCATCAACTCCGGTGTATCCGAGCAGGCGTACCCAAACATGATACCCTGATCACCTGCACCCTGCTTTCTGCCCTTTCTGTCAACACCCATGGCTATATCAGGGGACTGGGTGTCAATCGAGGTCAGAACCGCACAGGTTTCCCAGTCAAAACCCATGCTGGAATCGTTGTACCCTATCTCTTTTATGGTCTTCCTGACAATGTCGGGAATATGAACATAGCAGCTGGTGGTTATTTCGCCGGCCACAATGGCCATGCCGGTTGTTACCATGGTCTCACAGGCCACATGTGCCTTCTTATCCTGGGCAATGATTGCATCGAGAATGGAATCCGAAATACTATCAGAAACCTTATCAGGATGTCCTTCAGTTACTGATTCAGAAGTGAAAAGAAAATCGGTCATTGACATAGTACATCTCCTCTAAAAAATTTTAAGGCTTACAGGGATAACCCCTTTTGCTCAACCAAATTAGTCGAGTACTCTAACAGCAAATAATCCGTATTTCAAGAAAAAAAACAGCGAAAAAAGGGGCAATGTGCTATTCAAACCCCGCTTCCTTCTCTCCCTTCATCTTTTTCACATCATTAATCATCTCCACTGCCATGGTCACATACTGTTTTGCCATAGCCCGCCGGAAACGGTTTGTTGAACAGATGGATTTTATCTGTTTCCAAAAGGCCTTCGGCCGCACATAGGTCTTAATCCAGAACCCTGCAAAGATCTCCTGCAGTTTTTCGGGGGATACCGTAGTTCTAATAACAGACTTCCCGAATCCGTAATCACTCCAGTTAAAACTGGTTATCATGTTTTTTTCTTTCAGGTCCTTATACATTTCCGTTCCCGGAAACGGGACTGCCATGCTGCCCACCACAAATGAACAGTAGTCGGGATACAGGTGTTTGCCGTACTTAAGCAGGGCATCCATTGACTCTTCGGTATCCTCAGGCATACCGAACAGCAGGTAGATGGAAACCAGGATATCAAGGTCCTTTTCAAGGGTGTACATCATTTCCTCAACTGCCTCACAGTTGAAGCCTTTTTTACCACAGCACTCCCTAAGTTTAGGATCAGGCGTTTCAAGGCCAAAAATAATTTTAAAGAGACCGTTTTCCTTCATCCGTTGCCAGAGGTCGCGAAAGCTGAGAAATACATCTTCACGGGTTTCATAGTACCAGTAAAGTTTCTCCCCACATTGTTCCAGCGCTTCCAAAAATCCTTCCATCTGCTCACGGGACAAAAAGGAGGCATCATCCTGGAAGAAGAAGGTATCGTGATCAAAATTCTTTTTAACCCACACCATCTCTTCCACGATCTTTTCCGGTTTCCTGAGGCGAACCCCCTTGTGGACCTTCCAGGTAATACAGTAGGGACAGCGGTA
>JAFDCR010000141.1 GCA_019312685.1 Deltaproteobacteria bacterium
AACTAAAAATGAAGGAAATTTCAACATATAAACAGCAAAAAAGAAGGAAATTTTAAGTTATTAGTGTAAAAATGGCGAAATGAAATTGAAATCTGCAATCGAAATCAATTCGACTGCCGTTCGACAATTTCAGTGCTTATTTACGAGCACGACGACGAGTACCAAACGTACCTAATTAGATCACCTGCATACAACCTGATACCTGAATACTGCCTGCCCGCCGAAGCCCGTATGAGAGACACCTGAAACCTGTATTGAACAAACAAACTGGCCGCCTCGGCGTCTTTGTTGAATCCCGGACTAAAACCCTTGACATGGTGGCAAAAAGTGCTATCATTTTGTCAATGAACCGAAGTCATCGAAAAACTTTGGCCGCCGTATTCGCCAAACCAATCTCCGGCAACATTGAATGGCGAAGAATCGAATCCTTATTCAAAGCCACCGGCTGTGAGGTTATCGAGGGCAGCGGATCCAGAATAACCATAGTACATAAGGGTCGCAAGGCGACTTTCCACCGCCCGCATCCCGGCAAGGATGCCTTGCGGTACCAGATTCGCGCGGCCCGTGAATTCCTTGAGATTATAGGAGTTGCGCCATGAAGAACGCTATGACATATAAGGGCTATGCCGCCCGCATTGAGTTTGACGCCCAGGATCGAGTTCTCTTTGGCCGTTTGGCGGGCATTAAAGATATTGTCACCTTCCACGGAGAAACCGTTGACGAACTGGAAGCAGCTTTCAAAGAGGCGGTTGACCATTATCTTGCCACATGCGCCAAACTGGGAGATGAGCCGAACAAACCATACTCGGGCAAACTGACCTTGCGCATACCACCCAATGTTCACGCCGCCATCGCCACGGCAGCCGAAATCAACGGAAAAAGCCTCAATAAATGGGCTGCTGATATACTGGATCAAGCGGCTCGCACGCAGTAAATTTATCGGTATGTTCAGGCTCTTCATTTCAAATTTACTCGGTTTGTGAAGACACCCTCATATGGGGATTTCAGAGTACAGAAGACGGATGTCGAATGAGCCGCTTTAGCTCGTCTCGCTTATTGGGGTCGCTTATTGCTTATTCCCTTATTGGGGTCGACCAAAGTAAATCGTTGACAATTAA
The DNA here is from genome assembly GCA_019312685.1 of Deltaproteobacteria bacterium. Lineage (GTDB taxonomy): Bacteria > Desulfobacterota > Desulfobulbia > Desulfobulbales > BM004 > BM004. Next base: position 1,119 of record JAFDCR010000141.1, read on the forward strand.
GGCATAAGATTAAATACATGGCTGTTATCCGGCCTTAGAAGGTCCTTTTTGCCGCCGAAAAGACGCTTTTAAGGAAAAAAGGCAGGCTAGTGAAAATCCAGTGGTTGGCATTTCCTTAAACCGCCTTTTTCGGCGGCAAAAAACCCACCTTAACTTACATTTCGTATATTAAAAATATTTTTAACTCTAGGCCAGGCAATATTTGTTGAAAATTCAGTTAGGTACCTTCAAACAACCACCATCGATCATGTAAATTTTTATAGGCCGAACTCGGTACCTCAGTTAGTTCGCAGACTTTTCTGTGCAGATCGCTAAGCCCTTGTACATCTAACTGGATTGTAACTTTATTTTTGAGAACCTCTGCCAGGTGAATATCTCGACAAAAATACCGGATATTATTCCATGTCGGCTTTTTGGTATTCATTTTCTGGGGCAGTATCGGAAGTTTTTCTATCTTCTGCCTTTTCATATTCAATCGTATATTTCTTTCAATCAGCGATACGATCATCAGGGCAAAAAAATATAGCAGCAATACGGCTTCGATCCGGCTTTCTTTTTTGAGAAATACCGGGGCGACATCTAAGATTGACTTTTTGGTATACATCCTCTTTTCAAGATAGCTCTGACGGTTATACATTCTGAGCACTTCGCTGGCATCCAACAAATGATTATTGGTGATCAGGGGAAACAGGCCATCTGTCTTCGAATCGTCTATAACTGCTTGTTCATTTATCTTCCATTCAAGTCCATAATTAAATGACCATTTATTTTCATAAATTGGATCGTCTGCTTGCCGCCTGGTTGATGGGATTCTCTTGCAAATCTGTTTGCGACCCTTTGTGATTTTTACATTGATTAATCCTTGTACTGGCTTACAAATTTTATTAACCGCTTTGCTAATGTCTTTTTGTGTTTTTAGGTGATACGCATTGAGCTTGGGTATCAGTTCTTGCAGCGCTTTTTGGGCTTTTTCTATCTTCTTGCGCCTTCTATTTTTTTCATCCTGATCCTTAGAGCTGGAATGCACCCATATAACCCGATAGCCTTTTTTGTTTTTGCCCGCTTCATATGTTCTATACTTATTGACTTGTTGTTTTTTGCGAGAATGCCGGATTTCAAAAGCATCTTCCCATTGAACATCATTGGTTTTGATATGCTCCATAAAGGTTTTTGATTCATTATGGTTTTTGGGAATAATGGTAATGAAGTAGCCGTTATTTTCATCAATGTATGCCAGGTTTTTGTTGCTGCATAATTTGCAGTCGGCGATGTAAATAAAGTCTTCTTTGTGTATCAAGGCACGCAGCTGATTTCAGTTTGGAATATGGGTTGTGTCATCATCCTGGTTGCCATTGTAGGTTTTGTAGCTGAGCGGAACATGGCCGTCAGCCGTAATGTTCAAACCGAAAACAATCTGCTTGCAGTCA
>JAFDCR010000142.1 GCA_019312685.1 Deltaproteobacteria bacterium
ATCCAGTGGCCGAAGATAATGATAAGTGCAGTAATAGCAAAATCTTTGGTTAAGCTATGCATAACGTCTTATCAGTAAATCATAAGGGTTAATAAGATTTATAAAAGAATCAGGCATAGTCTTCCAAAAAACCGATGGCACGATCAATTTTGTGGATATAGGCAAATCCTTGTCCCTTTTTATCCAGTTTGCCTGCCTTGACAATCGCATCAAATACTTTGTCAGCCATATTCTCCTTAATGACAATCTGAATTATTTCTTTTTCAGGTACAATTAACTTTGACAGAACTCCGAGTTTCTGTCGGACTCCGGTGCCGCGCCCATAAAAATATGTAGCCCCGGGCGCTCCTGCCAGCAAGGCTGCATCTATTACTTTTTCGGCTTTTCCTCTCTGGACAATACAGGTAATAAGTTTAAGGTCATTCATGTTGATTTTACTCCTGGCTATTCAAGACTTACTTAGTAAGTAAAAGTATAAAACAGTTGTTTTTTAAAAACAAAAAGGATACCCGGTATTATTTTCTATCTGAAAACTGCAAAATATACCTAATGAACTATATTCATTATAACGTTATTAAAACTAAAAAAAACTAAATTTAAAATTATTTCAAGTTGTTCCATTTCCCTTTCCAGGCATGCAACGTTGGCGTCCCATGCAAGATGCTGTTTTTTTCTAAAAAAAATGTTAATTTATTCACATAATATTGAACTACATCAGTAAACAGCAACTAAAGCGAATTTTTCCATGATTGTTTTTGATCTAGAATGTAACTGCGGCTATACATTTGAAGGCTGGTTTCAGGATCGTCAGGATTTTGATAACCAACTGACAGCATTATTTCTTGTCTGTCCTGAATGTGGAGGCAGAGATATACGAAAAATCCTTTCCCCTATAAGGGCACAATCATCGGTAAGCGCTCTGGAAAAAACTTTACATATAAAGGCCGGGAAGGCAGAATCCCAGACTGACGCTATTGAAACTCTGGAGATTATCCAGGAATTTGTTGAAAATAATTTCGAAGATGTCGGTACTGAACTGGCAACCGAATCCCTTAAAATGCACTATGGTGTAAAAGAGCCGCGCAATATACGAGGAGTTACCACTGAACTTGAAGAGAAGAAACTGCGGGAAGAAGGAATAAATATTATTAAAATACCTATGCCTGTTAAAAGCAAGGACGTAAACTAAGGTAACATTTCAGGCGACACCAAAGCAGTTAATCACATTGAGAAGCATTATCCCGTAGCTTACGATCAATAAAATCACATTCTTTCGGAGAAAGATCAAAGCGTACTTCAGCTTCACTTATTATCTGCTGCCTGCTTTTCTCCGGATGATCTTTTAGCATTTCGCTGATCCAGCATAAAGTCTTTTTCAACTTATCGCCCGAAGGCAGTATTTGATCTGTAGAAGACATTGGAGAACTCCCTTATGTAATTATTTCCCGGTAAATGTATTCGGGTTATTCATTAAGAGGTTTTAAAACTATGCCTCCAAGTGGTGGTAGGTTTAACTTAACATGGTAGGGAGCAAATCCAAAAGGTTCTTGTATTGTTTGCAGGGGAGCACTGTTTAAAATATTGCTTCCTCCGAATTCATGAAAATCAGAGTTAAACAGTTCCTGATAGTCAATGCCAGCCGGCACTCCCATTTTATAGTTATAAATAACCTGGGGGGTAAAGTTAAAAACACACACAAGATGGTCCCGATGGTCAAAACCCAAACGGGCAAACCCCACTACCGAGTTATCAATGTCATTGAAATCCAGCCATTGAAAACCATCACTGGTAAAATCTACCTGCCATAGGGCCGGATTGTCATTGTACATATAATTTAAAGCCTTAACGAATTCCTGGCTTTTTTTATGCAGAGGTTCATGTTCCGGTAAATGCCAGTCTAGACTTGTCTTGCAGTACCATTCTGACCACTGGCCAAATTCACTACCCATAAATAAAAGTTTTTTGCCAGGGTGACACCACTGCAGAAGCAGAAAGAGGCGAAGATTGGCAAACTGTTGCCATAAATCCCCCGGCATTTTTGAAAGCAGGGAACCTTTGCCATGCACAACCTCATCGTGGGAAATCGGCAGTACAAAGTTTTCTGAGAATGCGTAGTACAGTGAGAAGGTAAGGGCATTATGGTGAAACTTTCTGTAAAGGGGATCTTTACCGATATAGCTCAATGTGTCATTCATCCACCCCATGTTCCACTTGAAACCAAAGCCCAGTCCACCATGATCTGCAGGTCTGGAAACCCCGAAAAAACTGGTTGATTCCTCTGCTATCATCATGACATTGGGATAATGATCAAATACAATACTGTTGAGATGGCGCAGGAATTCAATGGCATCAATATTTTCCCGACCGCCATAACAATTGGGAATCCAATCACCTTCCTCACGGGAATAGTCAAGATAGAGCATGGAGGCGACAGCATCTACCCGTAATCCGTCTATATGGTACTTGTCAAACCAGAACAGGGCATTCGCGATTAAAAAATTACTGATTTCTTTTCTACCGTAATTAAAGACCAGTGTGCCCCACTCCGGGTGAGC
>JAFDCR010000143.1 GCA_019312685.1 Deltaproteobacteria bacterium
TCCGTGCCCTACAGAAGTTAAAAAAGCACCGGCGTAGGTTATTTTTAGATACTTTGACCGTTTGCAGCTTTTACCTTACCGGTCATTCAGCCCTTTATCTCTGGTACCCCCTTACCTTGGTGTCTATGGCGATGATTTTTTCTATTCTGATAAGGGCGTCGTGAAAATCCTTCCCCCCGGTGAGTTTCTCAAGGTGCAGCAGATGGTTGCCGACACTCTTGACAGTACCGCCGATACGTTCACCGGAGGAAATCGTAACGAATACCACCTTGCCTTCAAGCGCTTTCAGGTTATCCGAAATCGTCACGGCAGCATTAAAATTTATATCCTCGAACTCCACTACCTTGGCACCTGACATTGCCGTTCCGGTTGTAAGCATCAACACCATTATCATAGTACCCAATACACTAAATACTTTTACAGTTTTCATGTTATCCTCCTTGGTTTGGTAGTTTAGGTTATAGATGCTTATGAGTAAAAACAGTTTTGTATTTGCTGAAGATCAGCAAGACCAGATCAATCCGCCCTTATTTCTGAACCCCAAATTATCTATAATGAATCACCGGAAAAGCTGTCAACGAAAAACGTGACGGTCAACATACACCACCTATTCTTTATTTCCTGATGGGATGCAGTGATTCAATGAGCATTCCGCAGGATGTAATGTCCAATAAAAAAAGCCAAATTATATGGTGTTGTATCCATTTCATTGCTTCTTCCGGAAACTCATAAATCTTGTTAGGTTTCTGTTTCCGGTTACACCAGGCCCTGGTCAAGCATGGCGTTCACCACCTTGAGAAAGCCGGCGATGTTTGCACCTGTAACATAATCACCCGTTTTGTCGTATTCCTCCGCAGCCTCCAGGCAGGTCTGGTGGATGGATTTCATGATTATTTTCAGGCGGCTGTTCACCTCCTCGGCCGGCCAGTTCAGTCGCATGGAGTTCTGGGCCATTTCAAGGCCCGAAACCGCAACACCACCGGCATTGGCGGCCTTGCCCGGGGCGTAGAGTATCTTGTTGTCAACAAAGATATCAACCGCTTCCGGGGTGGAGGGCATGTTGGCCCCTTCGCCTATCACAAAGACGCCGTTTTTGATCAGGTTCCGAGCATCGTTTTCATTTATCTCATTTTCCGTGGCAGAGGGAAAGGCGCAGTCCGCTTTATGGTTCCAGAGCGGATTGTAATCCAGGGAGGCATCCACCGGAGTGTAGACGGCGGCCGGATATTCATCGGTATACAGTTTGATTCTCTCCCGTTTGATGTTTTTCAGATGTTTGACAAATTCAAGTTTGTCGGCATCAATGCCCTCTTCATCGTAGATGTAGCCCGATGAGTCGGAAAGGGTTACCACCCTGCCGCCGAGGTGCAGGATTTTCTCGGTGGTAAATTGGGCCACGTTGCCGCTGCCGGATACCAGGCAGGTTTTGTTCTCCAGATTGTCATTGCGGGTGGCCAGCATTTCCGAGGCAAAATATACACAGCCGTATCCGGTTGCCTCCGGCCTGATGAGACTGCCTCCCCAGTTGAGGCTTTTGCCGGTTAAAACGCCGGTAAATTCATTCTTCAGTTTTTTATACATCCCGAAAAGATAGCCTATTTCCCTGGCGCCCACCCCGATATCGCCGGCCGGTATATCTGTGTTGGGTCCTATATGCCTGTGCAGTTCATTCATGAAGCTCTGGCAGAACCGCATTATCTCGTTGTCGGACTTCCCCTTGGGATTGAAATCCGACCCGCCTTTGCCGCCGCCCATGCTCAGCGTTGTCAGGCTGTTCTTGAAGACCTGTTCAAAGGCAAGAAATTTCATGATCCCGAGGTTGACCGACGGGTGAAAGCGCAGGCCTCCCTTGTAAGGGCCGATGGCACTGTTCATCTCAACCCGGAAGCCGCGGTTTACATGGACCTGACCTTCATCATCCATCCACGGCACCCGAAACAGGATGACCCTTTCCGGTTCAATTATCCTCTCAAGCACAGCGGCTCTCCCGTATTCCGGATGCCGGTCAAGAACCGGCTTTACGGAAACCAGTACCTCTTTAACAGCTTGGTGGAACTCCTTTTCGTTGGGATCTTTTTCCACGACATTTTTCATGAATTGTTCCATTGCGTTTATCTCCTGTCTGTCAGCTCATATTATTTGTTTGGGTTCTGTTTGTCTGCTTCAAATATGACGCATTGTGAGGTCTGACTGTCAACCTTAATGACAAAGGGACTTTTCAGCCGGACATGTCTTAAATACGTTGTTTCATCGAGGCTTTCCAGAGAAGTAAGCCACTGCCAGTTGATGAAATCAGGAAGTTTTGCATCGTTTTCAGTTACGGTCAGGTACTTGATGCCCATGGCGGTAATATTCTGGAAAAAATGCGTCCCCTGTGAAGCTTCGCAGGAAAGCTGCTCGCTGCGCAGCTCGATGATCGCCCCGACACCTGAGATATCCTCCCATCTGACCGGGATACCGAGCCATGGATCGGCCGACCCCCATCTTCCCGGACCGATAAGGAGATAGGTTTTTTTCTCCTTATTGAGTCTGGCATTTATCCGGCTTATCTCACCTGCTATTTTTCTGGTGTCTTTGGTGTTGAATGTTTCCGGTTTTACATAGACGATATCGGCAATTTTATTGTTGGTGCCATGCCCCAGGGGCTTGCTGGAATAGCAGAAGGCCCTGTCAATTTCACCCCGGTTTATTTTTACTTCGTATAGATCTTCTCCTACATACATTGGGCGGATCTGCAAAAAGTGAAATTTGTTTTTTTCATTGTTCTCGCCAAGATCCACGGCAAATTCGATTTCAATATCACAACACATGCCTTTGTTGCCAATATCAAGAATATCCTGCAGCAGTTCCGGCAGGGGAAGA
>JAFDCR010000144.1 GCA_019312685.1 Deltaproteobacteria bacterium
TAATATATTCCCGAAAGGATATAAAATAGACCTATTGAAAAAAACAGACCGGCAGGACTTAGGCCATTGATCATGATCATTCCTATGGCCAAGGGGAGGAGTGTTCCCAGGTCACCTAATGATCCCGCAAGTTCAAAGCGATCAAATTTATAACCAGCTCCCATTTTGTTTTTCCTTGTTATTTACAGACGATATTAAACTTGGCATAATGTTTACCTTGGGCTGTCTCATGCTAAGGTGTATAGACAGATCAACAGAGATGTGGATGTGATTTGCCTTTTCTAAGGTATCAGGAATTAAGGCAGCCCGCCAGACAAAAAATCTTCCCTGTATTCAGTACTGGCCAGAGCCTTAAACCAGATTATGTAATATTTTGAGATTATTTTTTTCACAAACACATCAACGGAGGATTATATTATGACGCAAAGCCCACAGACATCTTTGTTAAAAAAGTCGGCTAAGGTCAATAATCGAAAGATCATGCAGCAGGACGTGGGGCATTAGTTGGAATTTCTCTTATTCAGGATAGAGTGAAGGCATGATTTTTTAATTCAGGCACCTGAAACCTGAATATGTGTTTTAAACCAGGCAGCCAGGGCCTGTATATTTTTTTGCTGGAGTATTAAAAGAGTTTGCCGTCTCTGTTATGCCTGATAATCAGGGCCCTGAACATTTCAACAAGACCTCGGCCAAGTAGATAAATCGACCCTATGGCTAAATTGTCCGGAGATACCCGGTCAAGCAGGATGTTTAATTTTGACTCAAATCCCTGCTCCGGCTCCCAGTAATTAATCATAAAAGGTACTTTCGGCAGAGGATAGACGGTCAGGGAATGGTCGGCATCCATTCCCCCAACCGGCTGGGCCCCGAAAAGACTTAAAATCTCAAAAAAAAGTTCGGTATGGGCATCAGCAAGCTGCTTCATATCCTCTTCGCAACGGTGGGAAAAAAAGCGGCTCCAGTCTTTCGCACCCTGAAGTTCATTAAAGGGAACCCAGTGGCCGGACAATGTCTTTCCAGTGCCATGGATTATGTAGTTTAAAAGAGGGACATGCACCCAGAGGTTTTTATGGCATTCAGAGGTCAGCTCGCCGGCTGCATCAATAACAAAGTCTTTGCCGAGACAGTTTACGGCCAATCCGCCTTTAACTGCTGCACCCCCTATTCTGTCTGAAACAGAGACAAAGTCAATCCTGGCGACCTCCTGTTTAAGATTGTTCAGCCTTTCTCTCTGTTCATCTTCAAAACTTGCCCGGGTTGCAACCCGGCCGCTTAATGCTTCAACTGTTTGTTCATCCAGTTCGGGGCAGTCACTGATCTTTTTCCGGCCCTGGATAACCGCCACGGAAAATGCCATACATGAAGGCAGCATGCATTTTTTGCAGTTTGATTTGTTGAGCAGCTTATAAAGCTCCAGGGGGTTTTTCATTTCAGGCATCTCATCAATTCCTGAATTAAATTAAGGTTCTATCTGGATTAGTTCAGAAGATTTTCTCCCACCAGCTGGAGGGAGATCTGTCTCCTGGGAAGAGCTCCTGCGACAGTTTTTTAATATTATTGTTTTTTGGAGAAAGCAGAAATTCAAGGCCGAGCAATACTCTGTTTTCCGACGCATCCCTATCCAGGTCGTACCACACCGGCTGTGAAGGGATATTAACGACTGTTCCGGATTCACCCGGCAGGGTAAAGCCGATCTGCATGATGTGGGACGGATGGTCCTGGCAGGTAAAAAACAGGTGATACCTGTCAAGCCTTATATCGGCAAGGGCGAGGGCAATCCCCATGGGTGAGAAGTTTGTTGCAACTCCTTCCACCGGACCCGCCAGAACCGTGCCGGTTTTGTCGTCCAGCAGAAGGACAGAGACAGGGAATCTGATATCAACTCTTTGGGCGCGCCGTTTTTCCCTGAACATGACTGACTATAAAGTTAAAAGACCAGATGGGTTATTTGTCCCGACCGTAAACATCATCAAAACGGACGATATCATCTTCGCCGAGATAGCTGCCGTTCTGTACCTCGATAAGCTCCAGGGGGATGACGCCGTCATTTTCCAGTCTGTGCTTTTTCCCGGCGGAAATATAGGTTGATTCGTTTTCATGCACCAGAAAGGTTTTTTCTCCGCAGGTGACCTTTGCCGTCCCCTTTACCACAACCCAGTGTTCCGCACGGTGATGATGCATCTGCAGGGAAAGCTTGGCGCCGGGATTGACCGTTATGCGCTTGATTTTATAACGCGGCTGCTCCTCCAGAACCGTATAGCTTCCCCAGGGACGGTAGACGGTCCGGTGCAGCCGGTACGCCTCCTTTTCATCCGCCTTGATCCGGGCCACTATTTTCTTGACATCCTGGGCCTTGGCAAGCGGAGCCACCAGGACTGCATCGGCGGTTTCAACCACCAGGGTGCCATCGAGACCGACACCGGCAACCAGCCGGTGTTCCGCGCGAACCAGACTGTTTTGAACATCCTCAAGAACAACATCTCCGTGCACGACATTACCGTCTTTATCTTTCTCCGAAACATCCCAGAGGGCCTGCCAGGAACCTATATCACTCCATTCCATATCAACCGGGACTATAGCAATCCGGTCGGATTTCTCCATCAGGGCATAATCAATCGACTCACTGACGCAGCCCTCCATGCTCAACAGGTCAAGCCTGAAAAAGGGTTCATCAATACGGCCCTTGTCAACCGAGCCTTCCATGGCTGAAGAGATTTGCGGTGAATGTTTCCTGAGCTCGGATAAAAAAGTCTTCAGGGTAAAGGCGAAAATGCCGCTGTTCCAGTAGTAGTTACCCTCAGCAAGATATTTTTCCGCTGTTTCCTTGTCCGGCTTTTCCACAAAGGAAAGGACTTCATTCCCTTCGCCCTTCTGGATGTAGCCGTAACCGGTCTCCGGACTGTGCGGCGTTATGCCGAATGTTACCAGTTTGCCTTCTGCAGCCAGCTTCTGGGCCTGCTCCACACCCTGGAGAAAGACCTCGGGTCTGCTGATCAGATGATCGGCCGGCATCGCCAGCATGAGGGTATCCTCGTCATATTTTGAAAGGGCGTAGACCGCTGCCCCACAAATGGCAGGGGCCGTATCGCGTCCCACCGGTTCGAGAATAATGGTAATCTGATCATCCAGGTCGAGTTCGACAATCTGGTTCTGGATAAGAAAACGATACTCCTCACCGACAACCACCACCAACGGAAGGTGCATACCCGGCAGTTCGGCAATTCTTTTGATCGTTGCCTGCAGCAGTGAGACATCCTCGGTCAGGTTGAGAAGCTGCTTGGGGTATAGTTCCCTTGATAAAGGCCAAAGCCTTGTCCCGGTACCTCCGGCAAGTATTACTGGTAATATCTGCGGCATCAAAGTCCTCTTAATTGTTTGTTAAAATTTTCACTGGATATAGCATGTTTCAATAAATTTTCCTAGTCAAGTCCTACAAGGTCTATTTCCCCCCAGGCGCCCATCTGCGCACCGCAGATGATAACCACACCGAGAAGCCCATGGATAGAGCGGGCTGCTTCCAAAGCATGGCTTATACTTTCCTGATCACCCCCGGAAACCTCATTGCCGATTCGTGTCGCTGCTGCATCGGCCAACGGGGTTGAAGTGGCCAGGACCGTGACGGAATCGGCCCGGCCCAGGCTGAGAGAATGGCCGACTGTCCCTGATGAGGTGCAGATACCGACAGGCATGGTTTCCGCCGGAATCCTGAGGCCTACCTTCTCGTTAAGCGGGGACTGGCCTGCAAAGATAGCCGTGACGCAATCTTTTTTTCGCATCAGGAAAATATCACCGCCGTTTTCAACGATTACTTCGTTCAGGCCGGTTTTAAGAAGATCCCGGCCGACAAATTCGGCAATAGCTCCGGCAACAGCGGCCATGGGACCCACATCTGCGGCAGCGCCCGCCTTTAACATATCTCTGACTATCGGCGGTGCCAGGGTGTCGATTTCAAGCGGAACCAGGGCGGTGAGAAAGTCCGGATGGGTTCCAATATAGTTTTCCAGCTGATTTCTGTAGCCGAGGACAAGATTATACCCCTGTTCTTCAATATTGCCTGGTGCCAGAATATGCAGGTCTGTTTCCTTTACTCTGATAAAGCTGGAGACCAGTCCGGCCGAGTCAGTGATTGTATGACGGTAGTCCCTTTTTTTATAGGAAGAGGGTGAGATTTTTTTTCTTTTTTTGTCTTTCATGGTACATAGCGTATGAATTTTTCAAAAAAATAACCTGTTTAACATAAACCATTCCTCTGAGGATGAAAAGCAGCCAGACATACGAACAGTTAATTGTTTTCACCCGCTATCCTGAACCGGGCAGAACAAAAACCCGGCTGGCAACGGCATTGGGAGACCGGGGGGCTGCTGAGATCCAGCGAGTGCTGACCGAACACACAGCGGCCAGGATTAGAGATCTCCGGAAAGCCAGAAACCTGGCGCTCACGATTTATTATGCCGGCGGCGATGAACAGAAAATGAAAGAGTGGCTCGGGGCCGACTTTACGTACAGGCCGCAGGTTTCTGGGGGGCTCGGCGAACGGTTGATTAGGGCCTGCTCGGATGCTTTCGGAAAAGGATACAAACGGGTAGTTATAATCGGCAGCGACTGTCCCGACCTGGAAGCATCCCATCTGAAGCAGGCATTTGAGGCCCTTTACCATAAAGATCTTGTCCTCGGACCGGCAGCAGACGGTGGTTATTACCTGATCGGGATGAGCAGGGAGGTTAAAGAGGTTTTTACAGAAATTCCATGGTCCACAAAAGGTGTGATGGCAGCAACTTTAAATATTGCGGAAAAACTCGGCCTGACTTTTGAAACACTGACAACACTGAACGATGTCGACAGACCTGAAGACCTCAAGCATATCAATCATTATTCCGGCATATAACGAGGCTGCCAACCTGCAAAGGCTGCTTCCGGAACTCCAGGAAGTTCCCGGAGTCGAGCTCCTTGTAGTTGACGGGAACAGCACCGACAATACGGTTGATCTGGTAAAATCACTAAGCGTTCAGGTGCTGGTTGTCTCTCCGGGCAAGGCTGAGCAGATGAATGCCGGAGCAGGGGCCGCCCATGGGAACATCCTTCTTTTTCTTCACAGCGATACCCGGCTGCCCCCTGGTTTTGCCGAAGCGGTCCGGGATGGCTTAAATAAGCCTGGTGTTTCAGCCGGTGCCTTTCATTTGGCCATTGCTGGAAAGAGCTTCGGTTTACGGGTTATCGAGCGGCTGGCCAATTTCCGGGCAAAGGTTCTGCAGATGCCGTATGGTGACCAGGGTATATTCGTTTCCAGAGACATGTTTTACTCCGTGGGTGCTTTTCCCGGTCAGCCCATTATGGAAGACTTTGAACTTGTGCGCCGGCTGAAGCGCAGGGGTAAGATTGAAATTCTACCTCTTTACGCCACCACTTCGGCCCGGAGATGGAAGCGGCTGGGTGTGATCCGGACCACGGTTATGAATCAGCTGATCATCATTGCCTATCTTCTGGGACTAAGCCCGAAGAAGCTGGCGGGCTGGTATCGAAGGAAATAAAAGGTTCGAGGGGTCTGTCACACCAAATAAGTCAAAAAGACTTTGTCGTAAAAATGAAACAATAACAGTAGATTGCTATTGAAAATTTTGAATGGCAAAACTTCAAGAAAGGGCTTTTTAATGGCTTTCAAATGTTCACATGTCTAATAGGAGGATTTAATCAGTTGTTGCTTTTAGCAGGATTTATTCCGGCGTTTCTTTCTCCA
>JAFDCR010000145.1 GCA_019312685.1 Deltaproteobacteria bacterium
CCTGTAATCCGTTCATCAACATAAGAAAATAAATTTGATTTTTTTTATTTTTGTGAGATGATGTTGAATCATGATGTATGTCATAGGTGTATGAGCATTTTTCCATTAAAATAAGACCTATTCAGGAAAATGATTCATGAATCATTATGAATAACAGACACGCTTATAAACATTCTAAGGAGGATGATATGAAAATTAAAAGCTGTATTCTGTTTTCACTGATTTTAATTTTTCTTTTCACCGGGTATGCCTTTTCGCAGGAGCTCATTATCTATCCGGCAAAGGGGCAGAGCAATGAGCAGATGGAGAAGGACAAGTTTGAGTGCTACACATGGGCAAAGGGCCAGACAGGCTTTGACCCCATGCAGGTACCAACAGCCTCAGCCCCACAGCCCCAGAAACAGGCACAGCACAGCACTGCCGGAGGCGCAGCCAGAGGAGGAGTTGGCGGAGCACTGCTTGGAGCGGGAATAGGGGCGATTGCAGGAGATGCAGGCAAGGGAGCTGCTATAGGCGGACTGTCTGGAGCCGCCATCGGCGGTACAAGGAGCAGCAGACAGCAGCAGCAGGATAAACAGGCGCAGCAGGAATGGGAGCAGCAGCAGGTGGCCGAATATACCCGGAACAGGAATTCCTATAACCGGGCCTACGGCGCCTGTCTCGAAGGACGCGGTTATACAGTGAAATGAGAGATTATGCAATCAAAAAATATTTTAGAAATGGTACCTGCCCGGGTCTCCCCCTTTGGAAAAGGGGGGAATTGTAGCCTTGGGTATTTACGAAATTTTATAGATAAAGAGAGGTGATTTATATGCAAAAAATAGTACTCACATGTATTATCTGTACCTTTATTATAATTCCCCTGGGAGCGGGCGCTGCTGGGCTGGACGGATCAGTGCCGCTGCTGTGCTCTCTCACGAAGGCCTTTGAGTGCTACGAAGACGAAGGATGTATTCCTGCTTCGGTGCCTGGTCTGAACTTGCCGCGGTTTTTAAAAATTGATCTGGCTCAGAAAAAGGTGACGGGGGTCAAGGAAGGGAGCAGGACAACGGTTATCCAGAATGTCAGTGAAATTGACGGCAAGCTCTTCTTGCAGGGAGCTGAAGAGGCAATTGAAAATGTGAGGGACGGTATCGGATGGACCGTTGCCATTATGGAAGACACGGGCAATATGGTGCTGACAGGGTCGGGAGATGATGTGGCGTTTTCCGTGTTTGGTGCGTGCATCCCTCAATGAGCGGGATGACTAGTTTTTCCGTTGATACAAGAGGAGTGTGATAACGGTGAAAGGCATGCTGCGTTTTTTCAGGGCGACTGTTGTTGGAGGCCTACTGTTTCTCGTGCCGGTCATTGTCCTGACGATTGTCATATCGAAGGCATTTCAGATTGCACGCACAGCTGTCAGGCCCCTGTCAGAGATGATCCCCGTTGAATCCGTTGGAGGAGTCACCCTTGCAAAACTCATGGCGATTGCACTGATTCTCCTGTTCTGCTTTCTCGCCGGCCTCTTTGCCAGGACCACCGCTGCCCGAAGGATGATCAACTGGATCGAAGCCTCGCTCCTCTCAAATCTGCCCGGGTACAGTGTAATGAAGGGCATGGGAGAAAGCGTTGCCGGTGTCGAAAGTGACAAGCCGCATGAACCGGTCCTTGCGCGGATTGAGGATGCCTGGCAGATCGCTTTTCTTATTGAGCGCATCGAGGGCGGCCATGTGGCGGTATTTGTGCCCGGGGCTCCGAGTCCGTGGTCAGGCTCGGTCTACTTCATGACCGAGGACCGGATTAAACCGCTTGACGCTCCGGTCATGCCTGCGCTGAGCTGCCTCAGACGGCTCGGCATAGGGGCAAACGATCTGCTGAAGGGGAAGCTTTAAGCAGTACCGTTAACAATAGGCTGACGATGTATAAGTTGTGTATCCACGTTGTACGGAATGAACCACAGAAAAGGAGGGTAGTAGCATGAGAAAGATAATTTTTATATTCCTGATTGTATTTGGCAGTGCACTTTTAGCAGCGCCGTCTGTTCCGGCACTTGATAAACTGGTCGCATCCGTTGCAACGGGCTGTGAGAAGGAAATCACGACCTTCTGCAAGGACGTCACGCCCGGAGAAGGGCGCATCCTTGCCTGCCTGTATGCCCATGAAGACAAACTGTCAGGACAGTGCGAGTACGCACTGTATGATGCGGCGGTCCAGCTCGAGCGTGTCGTTGCCGCGCTTACCTATGTCGCGAACGAATGCAGGGATGACCTGAAGGCCTATTGCGCTGACGTCAAGCCCGGTGAAGGACGGCTGCTTGACTGTATTGAAAAAAACAGCGAAAAAGTGAGTAACCGGTGCAAGCAGGCGATCAGGGACATAAATCTTAGAAAGACGAAATAGCAAAAAAGTGTCCCCCTTTTTACGGAAATTTATTGAGAGAGGTTATTGATGCTGAATCGATTTTTTCTGTTTCTGCTGCTCGTATGTGCTGTCACATGTGCAGGATGCGCTGCCCAGCAGCTTGCCAGCTATGAGACATCAGGCTTCCTCGGCAGTTATGCGAACTTTGAGGCTGGCGCTGAGGACCAGCCAAACCTTGTTTACCTGAATCCCGCACGTGATCTCAGCCGGTATGACAAAGTGCTCATCGATCATGTTGTGGTTTACTTTCATCCTGAATCCAAAAACAGGGGCGTCGATCCAGCGCAGTTGAACGAACTGACCCGGTACTTTCATCAAGCTCTGGTTCATGCGCTGGGACGGTTATCCCATTGTTGACACACCGGGAGAAGGGGTCCTGGAAATCCGTACAGCCATCACTGATGTAGAGCCGGGGAGTCCGGTTAAAGGCGCTGCGACGACCATTATACCCGTGGGTGCAACAATTTCAATAATCAAGAAGGCGACAACCGGCTCCAATATGGCAGTAGGCCGGGCTTCCATGGAAATAGAGCTGCTCGATTCGCTGACCGGTGTCAGGCTGGCCGCTGCCATTGACCGGCGTGAAGGCGGCAAAAAAGTCATCAGCGGCAAATGGACTGCAATTCAGGAGGCCTTTGACTACTGGGCACACAAACTGAGGGTCTGGCTTGACAGGGAAAGGGCAGAATGATTGCAAACCGGATAATTTATTTTATGGGGTAATCCCGGGAAAGGAGGTTTCCATGAAAAAATATTTTGTTTTTATGCTCATGCTGACACTGGTCCTGGGCTGTGCCAATATGCAGACAAAGACCGAGGAAGGAACGGCGAAAGGGCTTGCCATTGGTGCAATCGGCGGCGCAGTGCTGGGCCAGCTGATCGGAGGCAACACCAAGGCGACCATGATTGGCGCGGGTATTGGTGCCATAGCCGGCGGAGCAATAGGGCATTCATACGGGAAAAAGGCGGACGAGCAGGAAGCTGAATTGCGCAGACAGCTGGCTGCCATTGAACAGGCAAATGTCCAGAGAAACGCCGATGTCCTGGCAGTGACGTTTATGTCTGATATGCTCTTTGACGTCGGTTCTGCAGCATTAAAGCCAGGGGCAAAAGAACAGATCAGGCTTGTCAGCGGCGTTCTCACCAAATACACTGACACCAGGATCCTTATCGCCGGCCACACTGACAGCACCGGGTCTGCAGCATTGAACCAGCAGCTTTCAGAACTGCGTGCCATAAATGTCAAACTTGCCGTCGTAGAGGAAGGGGTCCACCCGAGCCGCGTCGAAACGGTCGGGTTTGGAGCGACCGCCCCGATTGCAGATAACAACACCGAAAAAGGACGTCAGCTGAACAGGAGAGTAGTCATCACCATCAGCGAAGGTCAGGCCTGATGGCAGATTGAATACACTGAATGAAATATACCTGAAGTGAAAGGAGAATCTATCATGATAAAAGGAAAAAAAATTGTTGTCTTTCTGCTCTGCATTGCCATCTCTCTGCCAGCTCTTGCCTGGGCTGACGAGGCGGCCCAACTGAGAAAGAAAATCATGTTCGACCAGAAAAAGCTCATCGTCATGGAAAACATGGAATTTACCGCAGACGAAGGGACGTTTTTCTGGCCTGTTTTTGATGAAATCCAGAATGAACTGTTTGAGACCGATCAGCGGGCTGCCAAACTCATTGTTGCCTATGCTTCAGCCTACCAGACCCTGACTGATGATCAGGCTGCAAAGATCGTGGCGGAGTTTTTTGATATTCAGAAAAGCCGAACGGCTGTCCTTGAGAAGTATATGCAGAAACTCTCCAAGGGACTCCCCGTAAAGAAGGTATTCCGGTACCTTCAGGTGGAAAACAAGCTCGAGTCCATTGCCCGGTATGAGCTTGCCAAGGAAATTCCATTGGCGCAATAAAAAAGGGGACATATCAGGCCAAAAACCGTCTTGAGGGCAGGTGTCAGTTCCAGAACGATTAACCATTTGACGGATGAGACTTTATCGTCTATAGTTTTTTTTAAGAATATATTACAAGGCATTAGAACTAACATAATTATTTCATTCACTCTTTTTTCTGATGATGTAACGTCTTAAGGCAATACCCAAAAGGAGATCACTCTAAAAGAAAGGAGAAAAATATAATGAATTTAAGAGCAGTTCTCTCAGCATTCTTAATAACCTTTGCTTTTGCCCTGCCCGCCTTTGCGGCAGAATCACAAGTGGGCGAAATGCAGGCAGACAGGACAGCCCTCGAAAAACGGTTCGGTCAGCGGCCGTATTCACCCTGGGCCGAAAGCGGCTTCCCCCGCCAGATGTACTGGGGCGACACACACCTGCATACGGGGTTGTCAGTGGACGCCGGGTTATTTGGTGCCCGGCTGGGGCTTGAGGATGCCTATCGCTTCGCCCGTGGTGAGCAGGTAGTCTCCTCAACGGGACAGCCGGTGAAGCTCTCCCGCCCACTTGACTGGCTTGTGATCGCTGACCACTCCGACGGCATGGGGCTGGTCAACGGTCTCGCGGCCGCTTCGCCCGAGGTTACTAAGTTTGAACAGGGAGCGCGCTGGTCAAAAGGGCTGCGGACCGGCGGCCAGACAGCCGTTGAAACCGCGCTCGATCTGATCACCACCTTTTCACAGGGCAAGGTGGATCCTGAATTGCTCGGCATGTATTCTCCGGGCTCAAAGATCTATGCATCGATTTGGGACAATGTAGTAAAAGCTGCGGAGACATACAATGATCCCGGCAGATTCACTACACTGATCGGCTTTGAGTGGACCTCGCTGGTTACTGGCAACAACCTGCACCGCAACGTGATCTTCCGCGATGATGGTGACAGGGCCGGGCAGGTGGTGCCATATACAACCCAGGAGCCCATCGGCTCCACCGACCCCCTCGATCTCTACAAGTGGATGGAGAACTATGAGGCAAAGACCGGCGGCACGCTGCTGGCCCTGGCACATAACGGCAACCTCTCCAACGGGTTGATGTTTCCCGTCGATGCGCAATACACAGGCCGCAAACTTGATGCGTTCTATGTAGAGCAGAGGGCCAAATGGGAACCCCTGTACGAGATAACGCAGATCAAGGGTGATGGCGAGGCGCATCCGTTGCTTTCGCCCGACGACGCCTTCGCCGACTATGAAACCTGGGACGCAGGCAATCTGGATCTGAGCGAGGCAAAGAAACCGGAAATGCTTCAGTTCGAATACGGCCGCGAAGCTCTCAAGAACGGCCTGCTGCTGGAGGCCAGTCTTGGTACGAATCCCTATAAATTCGGGCTCGTGGGCTCCACCGACAGCCATACCGGTCTGGCGACTGCGGAGGAAGATAACTTCTTCGGCAAGCATTCCGGCTCAGAGCCCTCAGCCGAGCGCATGCTCCACCCCTTCACCAAGACCAAGCACGGCGAGTTCAAGGGCTGGGAGCAGGTGGCCTCGGGCCTCGCTGCGGTCTGGGCAACGGGGAACACGCGTGAAGAAATCTTCGACGCCATGGCGCGGCGTGAGGTCTACGCCACCACCGGCCCGCGCATGATGGTACGTTTTTTCGGTGGATGGGACTACTCGCCGGAGGACCTGAACAGCCGCATGCCGGCCTTTCGTAGTTATGAAAAAGGTGTCCCCATGGGTGGTGACCTGCCTCCGCGTAAAGGCGGCAAAGCTCCAACCTTCATGGTCTACTCTCTGCGTGACCCGATCGGTGCAAATCTCGATCGCATCCAGATCGTCAAGGGCTGGCTTGACGAGAGTGGCAAGACCCAGGAAAAGGTCTACGATGTTGCCTGGTCTGACAACCGGAAGCCGGACAAAGATGGAAAACTGCCGCCGGTTGGCAATACCGTGGACGTCAAGAATGCCACCTGGACTAACACCATTGGCGCGTCCGAGCTTGGCACGGTATGGACCGATCCGGATTTCAACCCAAAAGAACGTGCCTTCTACTACGCACGGGTCATTGAGATCCCAACCCCGCGCTGGATCGTCTACGACGCCTTCCGCTATGGCACCGAAATACCGGAGGGCGCCGAGACCACGCACCAGGAGCGGGCCTATACCTCGCCCATCTGGTACACGCCCTAGAAACCGGGGGAGCTCGAGGGCCTGAATTTGGGGTCAGCGTAAAAATTCCAGCCGGGA
>JAFDCR010000146.1 GCA_019312685.1 Deltaproteobacteria bacterium
AACAGGTGAGACAAGAGATGGCAGAATTACCAGTGATTAAGACAGAGTTTAAGGATTTACAGCTTATCCATCGCGGCAAGGTCAGGGATCTCTATGAGGTGGATGACAAACTTCTCATGGTAGCAACCGACCGTATCTCAGCCTTTGATGTGGTTATGGAAGATCCCATCCCCAACAAGGGTAAAGTCCTGACCCAGCTTTCTTTGTTCTGGTTTGATTTGTTGGGAGATATTCTGCCCAACCATCTGATTACCGCTGATGCCGAGGAGTATCCTGCGGCCTGTAAGCCTTACCTTGATGAACTGCGAGGCAGGAGCATGCTGGTTAAAAAGGCAAAACCCCTGCCTATTGAATGCATTGTCAGGGGATATCTGTCAGGTTCATTCTGGAAGGCATACCAGAAGAACACCACCGTATGCGGTTTCCAGCTGCCTTCCGGTATGGTTGAGTCGGACAAATTTGATACACCCCTTTTTACACCCTCGACTAAGGCTGAACAGGGGGAGCATGACGAGAATATTTCCATTGCAAGGATGGAGGAACTTGTCGGTAAAAGTGAGGCGGAAAAGATTATTGAGATATGTATAAAACTCTACAGTAAAGCTGCCGATTATGCCTTGAGCAAGGGTATTATAATAGCTGATACAAAGTTTGAGCTTGGAATGTATGAAGGAGAACTGCTGCTCATTGACGAGGTTCGCACTCCCGATTCATCAAGGTTCTGGACCTTGGACCAATAGACTCCGGGGAAAGGACAGCCGAGTTTTGACAAACAGTTTCTGCGGGACTATCTGACAACGCTTGACTGGGATAAGAAACCTCCGCCACCACCATTACCTGATGAAATACTTGTGAAGACAGGCGCAAGGTATAAAGAGGCCGTAGACAGGATCATTGGTTCCTGAGTACGGCCACAACTTTATTTAACCGGAAAATTTTTCCCGGTGTTTAAATATTGGCAGATATATCTTTTCAGCCAGTTCCATGAATTGTGTGTCTTTTAGGTCGATGTTCTGAAAGCAGAGGATGTTGTAGGGGTCTTTTTTTCCCGCATTTATTGTGACAGAGTTTCCCTCCCAATGCTCCTGTGCCTTTTGCAGCGCCTTCTTTTCACTTTTTCCTTTAAAAATTTCACTGGCATAAACATAAGAGCTTTGAGGGAAAAAGTGCAGCGGCTCAGATAAACCCTGCCAGTAAAGGGAAAGCAGCTCTTCGAGGTATTCACAATTTGGGGGAACCGGCCGGTACAGGTAGGTATGGTCCTTGCCCGCAAGAAAAGTATTTGCTCCCCCGGCGGGTATTTCAGGAACCTTCATTCTGTTAAGGGCCAGGTGGCAGATCCAGCTCCGGATCACATCTTTCGGTTTAATGGTTGCATAGCGGTACCGGACATGACCGGTATCCTGAAGAATTTGGAGGCGTCCTGATATTTTAAACTGGTTAATCTCAATATTTATGTCCAGTTCATGGAATTCTTTTTGGGAGAATAGTGTATCAAGGGTGTTTTTAAAGGAGCGTATTGCAGCCACTGTCCTGGCAAAATGAACCTTGCCAATAGTGCCATGGGGAAGCACGCCCTCCGCTTTTTTGATTTGATAAAGCTGTTCACAGTCATTTCCTTCCAGGAGTTCGTTCAGTATATCCTTTTCCAGTTGATATTTTTCCAGACCTTTCATAACAAAAGGTTCAACCGTGCTCAGGCTTCGGGATTCTTCAACCGGTGCGATGCCGATCCTTCTGACCAGGAAATGTCTGGCCGGATGGCTGAAGAAATCTATAAGATCGTTCAGGTTAATCTGGGCAAATGTGTCCGGTGGAGGTGAGAGTGAAGGGGCAACTGTCGGAGGAGCAGTAGATGGCTTTGCTGCCAATGCTGTTGCAGCCTCACAGTCTTCTGCCGAATAGCTGAAGAATTCATCTTTGTCTGGTGCTTCCCGGTCCTTGAAGTAGACTGGATGAAAAGGCTGCAGTCTGTGCAATGTCGTAAGGCGGTCAATTATACTGTCATGAGGGTCATTCTGTTGTTCCAACTCATAGCCTTGTTCAATATAATCCATCAGTTCGCTGACAAGCACTGAAGGGGGGTTCCTGCTGCCGTCCTGGATAGATTGGCCCTCATAACTTATATATAGTTTCCGGCGGGCGGACAGGATTGTCTCAAGAAACAGGTAGCGGTCGTCATATCTCCTGGAACGGTCTCCGCGCCGTGGCGTCTGTGCCATGAGGTCAAAGCTCCTTTTGCGTCCCGGCCGGGGATACATGCCGTCGTTCATGCCTAACAGGCAGATTGCCTTGAAAGGAATGGCCCGCATGGGAAGCATTGAACAGAAGGTGATGCCGCCGGTCAGAAAACCGGCCGCCCCGGCAGTTGTCGAATACCTCTGCTCCAGAGAGTCGAGAAGGTATGACCGGACAACGTCGATAGATATGGCTAAATCAAATGAGGTTGCAGCCTGCAGCTCTTTCAACCCGTTGATTGACAGGAGCAGAAGCCGGTCTGCCTCTTCTGATGACTCATCAGCAAGAAGGAATGTTTCTTTAACGGACAGGAGGATTTCAGACCATTCTGTAAGCGTATGTTTTTGTAAAAAAGTTTTTTTCAGAGAAAAAACAGCTTCCGTATAATCCAGGAATTTGCCGAGCAGATTTGTATCGCTTCCTTCCATACAGTCATATGGAAGGATATTTTTGAATAAAATTCTGCCATTCCCTGCTGTAGCATATCCCAACAGTAACCGGTCAAGGCCTGATCTCCAGGTGTTTTCAGGGTGATTGGGCAGGTTAATATCCTTTTTATGTTCAAGATCGATTCCCCAGCATATGTGGGTTTGGTCAACCCACCTTTCCAGAGTGGAAAATTCATGGTCACTGATGGAGAAACGGTTTTTAACCGGTTCTGCTTTGAGAAGACCAAAAACCTCAATACTGCTGAAGCGGCTTTTAAAAAGCGAAAGTATATTGATGAAAGCCTCAATGAATTTATTGGTTTTCCTGATTGATTGATCAGAAATACTATAGGGCAGTCTGATCTCGGATGAGGCTCCTGAATCAAATACTGCCCTGATTAAAGGGGCATAGTCATTTATGTCCGGAGCCATGACGAGAATATCCTTGGGTTCAAGGGGCTCTTTTTTATTCGCTGGTTCCAATATGGCAAGCAGATGATCATGGAGAACCTCAACTTCACGCATCGGGCTGTGACAGGATTGAAACGTGATTGAGGTATCATCGATTTTTATTTTTTCCCGGACGGGTGTAGAAGCCAATGAGGGATCTTGGTTGCCACGCAGATAAAGTATGTCCTGCTGGATACATTTAAGGAGTGTTTCCGGACCGGGATCCTGGAACAACTCCTGTTCATTGTATTCCAGCTCTTGGATTAATGACAGAAAATCTCTGCCGAGGTGTCCCATTGATGAGAGCAGGCTGTTGCCATGCTCCAGATGCAGCAGATCCTGATCGGAGTCTGATTTCCTGCTTATTTTAACAATGTCCCTGTCTGCAATGATATCAAACCAGTATTCCATGCAGGGATTCAATATGAATATATGGAGGTCGATATAATTCGCCAGGACTGAAAGGATCCTTAAGTGATAGGGGGGAAGGGAAGATATCCCGAAAACAGATACTCTGGCAGGCAGCTGCTGTTGATCGAATACAGCTTTCTCCCCTTTTTCTTCAAAATAATGTAAAAGTCTGCCCCGGTGAAACTCGGAGTTCAACTTTTTTCTCTGTAACTTTTCAATAAAACGAGACCATAAGAGCTGCTGCCACTTTTCTTGTTGACCAGATGATGTATTCTTTTGGGTTTCCCATTCCAGAATCATATCCGGTCTGTATATCGTGTACTGGTCGAATAAATCCGCTGTCTCACGTGCCAGCTGGTAGAGTTTGAGGCCATCATCCGACGCAAGATAATGTTTAATTTTTGTAAAATGTGAACTTTCCAGAATTTCAGGAATGATATCCATGAGGTGCCAGGTGATATATTCCTTTTGGTAAGATGAATAATCAGAAATGTCCGGAAAAATCAGTTTGTATATGTTGCGGATAAAGGTGTTGGGAAAAGGACATTCACAATTGGCCCAGATTTTTAAACGCCCGGCTGTTTCCAGGGCTAACCAGCGTGCCATTCCTCTACTCTGGACGAGAATGGTTTCTTTGTCTAAAGGGGGGAGTGGTGCAGAGGAAACTATATCGGCGAATTTATCTGCAAGAATTTCAAGCCTGTTGCCGGTATAGAGATATATGCCGGGCATGGTTAATCCTTAAAGGGTAATTTCGACTTCATTTATACAATTCGCAGGTGAAAGAAGTATTGTTATTACCTGTAAAGAGATAAGAGACACATAAATTTTTATAAATGGATATACCTCCGCCCGGTTTACTCTGCAAGGAACAAATAACAGCTGATTATGTATGGAGTATAATAAATACTAACAGGAGATGTCTGAAACTTCACCGGATTCAACTCTGTTGCGGCCGGTTTCCTTTGCTTTGTAAAGGGCCTGGTCTGCAGCAGCTATGAGAATTTCCGGATTAGTATCTCTTGGGGGAACAACTGCTGAAACGCCGATGCTGATGCTGACAATATCAGCAACTTTGGATCTGGCATGTTCAATTTTTAAATCTTTAATTGCCAAACGCATTTCCTCTGCCACGTTGACTGCACCGTTAATATCAGTAGCCGGCAGGATAGCTGAAAACTCTTCGCCTCCATAACGGGCAAGGAAGTCTGAATCGCGATGAATGGCAGATGAGAGACCTGAGGCGACCTTTTTAAGGCAATCATCCCCGCCCTGATGGCCATAGTAATCATTGTAGAGTTTAAAGAAATCAATATCGAGCATAATGAGCCCAAGCGGTTTTCCACTCCTTATTGACCTGTTCCACTCCTTATTTAAAACCTCGTCAAAGCTCCTGCGGTTGGCAATGCCGGTCAGCCCGTCGAGGGAGGATAGTTTCTGCAGGGTGCGATTGGCTTCGGCAAGCTTTGCCCTGCTTTCTTCCAGGGCTCGGAAAGCCTCGTCTCTTTCAAGCTGGTTGATGTATGCCTTGGAGTGGTACCGGATCCGGGCTATTAATTCAATCTTGTCCGGCAGTTTGACCAAATAGTCGTTGGCCCCGAGCTTGAATGCCTCGCTTTTAATGGATGCTTCCTCCTTGGTGGACAGGACAATAATAGGAATTTTTGCAGTATCCTTATTTACTCTGAAATAGCGCACCATCATAAGTCCGTCGATTTCAGGCATTACCAAGTCCTGTAGAATAACCGTGGCATTGATTTCACCAGCCAGCTTTATTGCTTTTGTGGGGTCCTGGCAGTAATGGAACTCAATATCCTCATCGCTGCTGAGGGCCCGGCGGACGGCCTCTGCAATCATTGCCTGATCGTCAATTAGGAGAACGGTGATCTTATAATCATCCAGCGAGATTTTAGAATTATTTTCGTTGTTCATGAGTAGTCATCTGTTTTGCATAGATATAATTTTTAATCGCTTCTCCAATTTTACTGCCGGGTAGGATGTCCGTAGCTGCTTTAAGCTCGGCGGCCGCCTTGGGCATTCCATATACTATGCTTGATTCCTGGTCTTGGGCAATTGTATACCAGTTACGATTACGAAGCGCAAGAAGACCTTCCGCTCCATCCCTTCCCATGCCGGTCAGAAGAGCGGCAATTCCTACATCGGGCCAATACCGGGCAACACTGGAGAAAAAAACATCAACAGAAGGATGATAAAAATTGTCAGCAGGTTCCCTGGTATAGGACAGTGTTAGCCTGGGTGTCATGATAAGATGGTTATCGGTGCAGGCCATCAGAACTTTTCCGGGTTCCGGTATGTCACCATCCTGGGCAATCCGGACCGGTAGGGTTATCTTTGAGTTCAGCCAATGGACAAGCCCGGGGGTAAACTGCTCGTCCATATGCTGGATTAAGATTATGGAAGCGGGTATGTCTTTAGATAGAGCGGAAAGAATCTCTATAAGGACTTTCGGTCCTCCCGTAGATGCACCAATTATTACAAGGTCAACTCCTTCAACCTGTATCTTTGGCCTTGGGGCAACATTTGGAGCTTTGCCGGGCTTTTTCCGCAAACTTCCGGTTAATTGGCCTATTCTGTTGATTTTTTTTAACAGCTCCTCGCCTTTTACAGCCTCACCCTTTTTATCCATTACCGGTGTTGCAACAGCATCAAGTGCGCCAACACTCATTGCTTCAAAAACTTTGGCGGAATTCCCGGTAACTGTAGATGTTACGACCAGTATCGGACAGGGGGTGGACTG
>JAFDCR010000147.1 GCA_019312685.1 Deltaproteobacteria bacterium
ACTTCCATCCGTGTGGATTTCAAGGGTCAGCTTATCATAGTCAGTCTGCTGACCGACACGTGCCTGGGTCACAATGTACTGCACCTTCTTGACAGGAGTAAAAACGGAATCGATCGGGATAACACCGATTGGCTGATCATCATTCTTGTTCAGCTCAGCCGGTCTGTATCCTTTGCCCCATTCCACTTCAAGTTCAACTGCGAACTTTCCTTTTCCGGTGATTGTGCAGATATGCTTCTCCGGATTCATAACCTCTACTGATCCGTCAGAGATAATATCGGCTGCCGTCACAGGACCTTTTTCCTTCTTATCAATCCTGACTTTCTGGCCCTCTGCCGTATTGAGTTTAAGGCGAACCTCCTTCAAGTTCAGAATGATCTCCGTCACATCCTCAAGAACTCCGGGAATGGCGGTAAACTCATGCAGGGCCTTGTCGATTCTCACAGAGGTAATTGCAGCTCCCTGTATTGATGAAAGAAGAATTCTGCGCAGTGAATTGCCTATGGTAGTGGCATATCCCCGCTCCAGAGGCTGGCAGACGAACTTGCCATACGATTCCGTATGGCTGCCCCTGTCCACTTCTAGACGGTCGGGCTGAATCAGTTCGGTCCAGTTTTTATAAAAAGGGGTTTCCTCAATAAGATTTTCAGTCATGGCAGGTCTTACCCTTTGCAAATGTTATTTAGAATAAAGTTCGACTATCAACTGTTCCTGGATGGGCATTGTGATATCATGCCTCTCAGGCATGCTTTTCACGCTTCCCTGAAAATTATCCCTGTCAAGTTCCAGCCAGCTTGGAATTCCTCTCCGGGCTACAGCATCAAGGCTTTCATTTATGGCCTGGTTCTTTCTGCTTTTTTCCTTGATGGTGATAACGTCACCAATCCCAACAAGAAAAGAAGGAATATTAACCTTTTTGCCATTTATAAATATATGATTATGCCGGACAACCTGGCGGGCCTGATCCCTGGAATTTGCAAAACCGAGGCGGAACAAAGTATTGTCCAGGCGTCTCTCCAGAAGCATCAGAAGGTTTTCACCGGTTACACCTTTGCTGGCGTCAGCCATTTCAAAATATCTTCTGAACTGCCCTTCAAGCATACCATAAATACGTTTAACCTTCTGTTTCTCGCGCAACTGTACGGCATAGTCGGAAACTTTACGAAAACGCATCTGTCCGTGCTGCCCCGGGGCATAGGCGCGCCTCTCAAAAGAACACTTGTCTGAATAGCACCTGTCACCCTTGAGAAAAAGCTTCAGGTTCTCGCGTCTGCACTGCCTGCAGGATGCACCTGTATATCTCGCCAATTTAAACCTCCATTAAAACTCTTATTAAACAAAACAATATAGAATGATCCGCTACTAGTTATTAAACTCTTCTACGTTTAGGCGGTTTACAACCATTATGCGGCAGCGGAGTCACATCAGAAATCTTGCTCACATCAAAACCTTCAACCTGCAGTGCCCTCAAAGCTGCTTCACGCCCGGGTCCAGGGCCTTTCACCCTCACTTCCACTTTGCGCATTCCTTGATCCATAGCCTTTTTGGCCGCCTCTGCAACAGCCTTCTGGGCTGCAAACGGCGTACTTTTTCTCGAGCCCTTGAAACCAAGACAACCCGAACTTGACCAGGAAATCACATCACCCTGCTTATCAGCGATGGTCACAATTGTATTGTTAAAGGTAGACTGTATATAAACGATACCTTCCGGGACATTTTTCTTCTCTCTCTTTTTTATTCTCCCGGAACCTCTTTTTGGACTTGCCATAAATAATTATCTCCCGTGCAGCTTTATAAAATAATTTTACTCAAAAAACTCGTATGGTAATTATTTTCTCTTGATACCTGAACCACGGCGAGGACCTTTCCTGGTCCTGGCATTGGTGCTTGTTCTCTGTCCCCTGCAGGGCAGTCCCTTCCGGTGGCGGAGTCCACGGTAGCTGCCTGAATCCATCAAACGCTTAATATCCATGGACACTTCACGCCGCCTGTCGCCTTCAACATGATACCCTTCTTCCAGAATCTTTCTGATCTTTGCAACATCGCTGTCAGTCAGATCATCACTGTTTGTATCATAGGACAGTTCCGCCTCATCAAGAATCTTCCGAGCCGAAGTGCGCCCGATCCCGTGAATGTAGGTCAGAGCGATCTCCATATGCTTCTTCTTCGGTAAATCAACACCTGCTATTCTAGCCAAGACTTCTTTCCTCCACTTACAATTTATCAGTTTTCAGGGATGATCTATCCCTGGCGCTGTTTATGTTTTTTTGTTTTACAGGATACCCGGACTACGCCTTTTCTCTTGTAAACTTTGCAATCACTGCACATCTTTTTCACCGAAGCTCTTACCTTCATCGCATCACCTGTTTTGCAGTCTTATCAAATTATTTATGTGCTTATTTATTCTTTGCCCGAAAAGTTATCCTGCCGCGGGTTAAATCATAGGGGGACAATTCCACTGTTACTCTGTCTCCCGGAAGAATTTTAATAAAATGCATTCGCATTTTTCCTGAAATATGTG
>JAFDCR010000148.1 GCA_019312685.1 Deltaproteobacteria bacterium
TGATCCCTTGATCCCTTGATCCCTTGATCCCTTGATCCCTTGATCCCTTGATCCCTTGATCCCTTGACCCCTTTATTTTACTTCAGCAGCCCGGCCCAGTCTTTCTCAAGGGTTTTCAAGGCGTTGTAGTTGGTTGGGTCCAGGTGCATGGGGGTGATGGAAATTTTATCGGCACTTATGGCTGCTGAGTCGGTATCTTCACTCGGATCAAATGAAGGGGTGCCTCCGCCGATCCAGTAATGTTTTCTGCCCCACGGATCGTATGTTTCCTTGATCGCATCTTCATAAAGCCGCCGGCCTCTCCTGGTAAATACCACCCCGCTGATTTTATCGGCAGTTGTATTTGGTACATTTACATTGAGCAGCGTATCCTGCGGCAGTCCTTTCTCAAGGATAATGGCGGCAAGCTTCATCCCGAAATCAGCTGCAGTTTCATAATAAAGCGGTTCCTCATCTGACAGGGCAAGGGACAGGGCAAAAGACGGAATACCGAGCATGGTTGCCTCAATGGCAGCTGAAACCGTGCCCGAGTAACTCACATCATCGCCAAGATTGGCGCCCGGGTTGATGCCTGAGATCAGGAGGTCGGGTTTTTCGGCCAGCAATTTTCCAATGCCGATGGTGACGCAATCAGTTGGAGTACCGTCAATTGAATAGACATCTTTGTCCAACTCCCTGACCCGCAGGGGCCTGTTCATGGTCAAAGAGTGGCTGGCAGCACTGTTATCCCGGTCCGGGGCGATAATGATCGGCCTGCCTAACTTCTTAACTTTATTAAATAGGATTTGCAGTCCGGGTGCGCGTATACCGTCATCATTGGTTACCAGGATACGTTTCATTTTTACCCCTTGCTGTAAACTTCTAGTGTTTATCAACCCAGGCTTCCAGGTCTGCCGGCCACCTGTTGTCCATGAAAAATTTCATCTGTCGCCTGTAGAAAAAATGGTTGGTCGGATCATTTACAATTGCTTTATCCTCGGTTTGTAGAGCTTCCTCAAGCTTATCATTCGCCCAGTAGGCTGCAGCCAGGGTGTCCAGAATATAACCGGCGGTCGGTCTGATTGAAGAGGCCTTTTGTGCCAGGGCCAATGCCCGCTCAGGATCAGCAACAGCCGGATCACGGGCGGTGATCAGGAGCCAGGCTAGGTTGTTCAGGATCTCGGGGTTGTCCGGTTCGAGATCCAAGGCTTTTTCATAGGCGCCAAATGACTCGGTATCCAGACCCAGTTCCTGCTTGAGGTCGCCTAGCAGGCGCTGCCAGATGGCTTTTTCCGGCTCACGGTGTACTTTTTGTTTTAATACGGCCTCCACAAATTTAATATTAGCCTCATCGCCAAGTTCCATGGGCATATTCCAGAACATGCCGGCGCTGACTGTCAGAAGAATGATAAAAAGAATCAGGCTGCCGTAGACCTTAAGGTCGTGACGTTTAACCCGGGACCTGTCCCGGCGGCAATTTTCCAGGAAGTCCACCCGCTGTCCGATGCCAAAGTGATGCCAGCTGGGTTTGTCACGGATATTGCCGCTCAGCCAGCCTATTTTTTCAAGAGAGCTGATCAGGGGGCGGCTGTCACCCAGGGCTTTAAATACATGTGCGTCAGCCTGTCGTTCAAAATTTCGCATGAAAAAGCCGAATACATAGCGAAAGTATAGAATCATGATGATAAACATCGGAATCGCACCCCAGAAAGTTAAAGCTGCTTCCGGATCGAGTTTTGCCATACTGATAATCTGGTAAAAAAAGTTTGAGTTCAGAAGCAGGTAAAGAAAGGGATTGACTATCAGGCTCGCAACCAGCCCAAAAGCAAGAAAAAGCATGAGGTAAATCTGAAGGTGGTATTTTTTAACATGACCGATTTCATGGGCCAGGACAGCTTCTATTTCATATGGGGTCAAGGCTTCAAGTAAAGCAGGGGTAATCAGGAGGTACCTGTATCTTTTGGACAAGCCCATAACCCCTGCAGTCAGCATCTTCCCTTCATAGAGAGGCCAGAGCATGATATCGGTGTATTTGAAATCCTGCTTGCGGCAGAACTCTTCCATATGGGTGCGGGCCGGACTTTCAGGTATTGTTTGACAGTTCCAGAGAACTTTGATGAGTGCCGGAAAAATTATTGCCAGAAGGAGAAAGAAAAGGAGTACCAGTATTGATTCCCCCCATTCAGAAGAAGCGAACATCCTGGAAATTTGAAAGGGCAGAATTTTGATCAGGTCGGCAATGAAATTTATAATGAGCCATGGCAGGACAATGGGGAGATTGAATTTTATATTATTAATGACAAATTCTTTGGCGGAATAGTGACGGCCGAAAATGTCGCCGTAGTTTTTTCTGGCGGAAACCCAGAGGAGGGAAAGGTAGAAAAAAAACAGTGCAATACCGGCCAGGTTGAGTAATGCCGGCATCTGCCCATTAAATGAAAGAAATGAGAAATAATATTTTATATCAAGCAGATATACATCTATGGCAAAAATGAGAATAGCCAGAAGCGAATACTTCTGCTCCACGGAAAAGTATTGTTTCTCATTTCTGACTCTTTCAGTTGCATGGGCATAACGGACCAGGTAATTATATAATCCTCCTTTTATCAGGAAAATAATTAATGCTTCAACAAAGGGTATCTGCGGCACATCCGGAACACTTCCGGTGGTGAATATGATGATGACCGTGATGAGATAGAGAAGGTTGTTGTAGATCAAGGCTGTAACCAGCTGTTAAATATGAAATTGTTATTTTTCCCAAAAAACATTAATCCAAAAAACACTTAAGGGTCCAGCAGGAAAATGAAAAATTATATTATTGTATGATGCGATCAAGAGAAACAACTTTATATCCAGCCGTAATACCGCATGTTAAATCTTACACAAAAAATCAATGAAATAGAAGTTGACAAAAGGTGGCTCCTGGAGTAAAAAAATAAATTCGGTTTTTTGGGATGGGCCTATAGCTCAGTTGGCTAGAGCCACCGGCTCATAACCGGTCGGTCCCTGGTTCGAGTCCA
>JAFDCR010000149.1 GCA_019312685.1 Deltaproteobacteria bacterium
AAACGAATTTGAAAAAAAGAAGCTTTTCTGCGTTTTTTGATAGGTATCTGTTGAAGTCGCTGCCCCTGCGGCGGGCTGCGAAATCCGGCCATTCATACCAGGGGCTGGAATGAAATTCTTCCCTGAAGCCCATGAACAAAGCATAGTCATCAAGCCATGCTCTGTTTTTCCGGCAGAATTTTTCGAAATGAATGTTTGTTCCAGCTTGGCTGAAATTATCAAAGGCTTTCCTGAGCAAGTCATTTTTATAGGAAGCAACTCCGGGGTAGTCGGTAGTATATTCTGAAAACTCAGGCAATTCTGCCAGGTCGGCAGCAGAAAGATAGCCACCCTCACTGAGGAGATCCGGGCTGATGAGAAGGGGATTGCCGGCAAAAACCGAACGGCACATGTAGGGTGAATTGTCAAAAACGGTGCTGGTCGGCCCGGTTGGCAGGAACTGCCAGCAGCTCTGACCTGAAGCAGCTAAAAAGTCTATGAACATATAAGCTCCCGGTCCTAAATCACCAATGCCGTGCTTTCCCGGGAGGGATGTCAGATGCATGAGAATGCCGCTAGATCGCTTTTCAAGCATGAGAATTTAAAATGATTTTATTTTCGGTTGTTTAAGTAAGCCCTGTGTTTATGACAGTTTACAACAATATAAGAAAATGATCTCTTGTTTCCAGCTATGTTCGGACTTATTTTTATACAATCAGCTGTCAGCTTGCTTTTGAGTATAGTGAAACATTTTTCCGTGTCAAGAAATTGAAGTTTTACTGAACAGTTAAGTTGCATCTCTTCGGGATATTTTTAACTGCCGGATTCTTATCTCTTGGGAAATGTAATTTTTTCATTTCTTTTTTGAAAGAATTAAGGTAATTTTATAAACTTTGCGTTTTCTGGGAGAAATTAACGCTCGGGCAGTGTCTATGAAATTTTCTTTAAGCTGTTTTCTGACTTTAAAAAATATGTCTGAAGCTCTCTTTTTTACCGGGTTATCATTTTTTTTTCATGAAGGCTCAAAGGGTTTGTGGGGCCCTTTTGGTACTATATAATATAACTGTTAAGAGTAAAGGGGTATTATTTCAATGCTAGTATCCATTAAAGCTAAGTTGCTGAAGGCAGGTAAAAGTGAAGGTTGTGTTTCATTTACCCTGTTAAACGAACTTATTCCCGATGATATTAAAGAAACAAGTGTCATAGAAGAGCTTTTTGATTTTTTGGCAGAAAATAATATTGAGATTGTTTCTGAGGAGAAATCCGGTCAGAAACGAACCCTTTCCGGTGAGATTTGGGATGAAATAAAGAAAAGTGATGCCGTCTCACTTGTAAAAGCAAAAGAAGATGCTGCCGGTATCATTTCAACGGCTGAACCTGCGGACGAAGCACATGATACCGAGGAAACAACCACTACCTACCTGAGGGAAATGGGGCGTTTCGAACTTCTAACCCCTGAAGAGGAAGGTATATACAGCCGTACGATCCGTGAAGGTTTTGATGCAATTATCAAGGCCATCCGTGAGGAAGAGGCTGATGTGCCGGAGATGAAAACCCTCAAGGACCGTATCGATCTGTGGGAGAAAAGGGATCCGTCTCTGAAGCCCAAAAAACAGCAGCTGAATTATATGAAAGATTCTGTTGCACGGTGTATGGAAAAGTATCCTGATATCCGGGAGCTTTTTGAACTGCACACCAAGATCGAGGCATACGTCCGCTCCATTGAGACGGCCAAGGATGAAATGATCCGGGCCAATTTGAGGTTGGTTGTCAGTATCGCAAAACGTTATATGCATCAGGGGCTGACTCTCGCAGACCTCATACAGGAAGGCAATCTCGGACTCATGCGGGCGGTATTCCGTTTTGACTATACCAAAGGCAATAAATTCAGCACCTATGCAAGCTGGTGGATCAGGCAGGCAATCACCAGGGCTATTCTGGACAAAACAAGAACCATCAGGCTCCCTGTCCACTTTCTTGAGTTGCGGAGTCAGTTTTTCAAGGCCTTTTATTCCCTGTTAAAAGAACTGGGCCGTGAACCGACTCCGGTAGAGATAGCAAAGCAGACCGACCTGCCGATGGATAAGATTCTGGCAATCCTGGAAGCATCCAGAGAACCGATTTCCCTGGAGACTCCTATTGGTGATGATGACAGTACACTGGGTGATTTCCTGGAGAATCAGGAATCTATTTCTCCTTATGAGGCTGTGCAGAATCGTGAACTGTCAAACAGAGTGAAGAATATACTCTGTACCCTGAGCGAACGGGAGGAGAAAATAATCCGGCTCCGTTTCGGTATCGGGGAGAAGGCTGAATATACCCTTGAAGAAATCGGCAAGCGTTTTAATGTCTCCCGGGAAAGGATCAGGCAGATAGAGAAAAAGGCGCTGAATAGACTCCGTCACTCTAGTCGGAGGGATAAACTTAAAAATTTTCTTGATTAGTCGCAGCATGACAGTACGTCAGGCTTAAAATGCGTTCTACATAAGATAACTAATGGATTTTCTGGTACAAAAAGCAGGCCTTGGTGATATTCTTGAAAAAGTACAGGACGGTGAACGAATCAGTGTTGAAGACGGTGTTCGTCTTTTCCAGACTCCCGACCTTCTTGCCGTCGGCTACCTGGCGAACATAGTTCGTGAAAGGAAGAACGCGAATAACGCCTATTATATCTATAATCAGCATATCAACTACTCAAATATCTGCACCAACCTCTGTAAGTTCTGCGCCTTCGGCAAAGACAAGGATTCCGACCTTGCTTATGAGATGAGCGTTGATGAGGTGAGGCAGAAGGTGCGGGAGAGACTGGCCGAACCTATCACTGAGATCCATATGGTTGGCGGCATCCATCCCGATCTTCCCTATTCCTATTATACAGACCTTTTAAAGGCAATTAAGGAAGAAAGGCCTGAGGTTCATATCCAGGCTTTTACCTGTGTTGAGATAGCACACCTTGCTGAAATTTCCGGACTGGGAGTGGAGGGAGTGCTGGAGGACCTGAAAAAAGAGGGTCTCGGCTCAATCCCGGGTGGAGGTGCCGAAGTTTTCAGCCCGAGGATCAGGGAACTGACCTGTGAAAAAAAACTTTCAGGGAGCGGCTGGATTGAGGTGGCTAAAACAGCTCATAAAGTCGGACTGCATACCAATGCTACAATGCTTTATGGCCATATCGAAACCCTGGAGGAACGCGTGGAGCATTTAAACATGCTGCGCGAGGCACAGGATGAGACAAACGGATTCCTGGCCTTTATTCCATTGGCGTTTCATCCCAAGAATACGGAATTGTCCCAGTTGTCAAAAACCTCGGGAGTTGACGACCTGAAAAATATTGCCGTAGCCCGCTGTTTTCTGGATAATTTCCCTCATATTAAAGCCTATTGGGTTATGATTGGCCAGAAATTAAGTCAGATAGCGCTTTCTTATGGAGCTGATGATGTGGACGGCACCGTAAAAGAGGAAATCATCACCCATATGGCAGGTGCTGAAACAGAGCAGGCCCTGTCCCGTGAACAGCTTCTCAGGTTGATTAGGGAAGCGGGACGTGTTCCCATTGAGAGGGACACTCTCTATAATGTTTTGAACTCCTACTAACAAAATAATCGGCAGACTGTGCTAAAATATTCAAAGCGCCTATGGCCTTTGTTGTTTTTGCATTGAGAGAAATCAGATGAGCAGTCTTCAAAATATTCAGCATAAGGTTCTTAACGGGGAAAGAATCAGCGAGGCGGAGTCATTATCCCTGTTCAGGGAAGGCAGTCTATACGACCTTGGTTTCCTGGCAGATTCCATCCGCAGGAAAAAACATCCGGACCACATTGTCACCTATGTAATTGACCGGAATATCAATTACACGGATATCTGCATATCCGCCTGTAAGTTCTGTGCATTTTACAAAGGACCGGATGACCCGGACGGTTCGGTCATTTCATTTGAGGAACTTGAGCAGAAAATCACGGAAACCAAAGAGTTGCGGGGGACCCAGATCCTGCTCCAGGGAGGACTACATCCTGAAAAGCCCTTCGAATTTTATGAGGAAATGCTGCGATTCATCAAGAAGACCGGCATTCATATCCACGGATTTTCACCGCCGGAAATATGTCACTTTGCCAATCTTTCGGGTCTCTCGGTAGCAGATGTTATCGGACGGCTGCGGGAGGCGGGCCTTGATTCCATACCCGGAGGCGGGGCTGAAATCCTTTCCGACCGTGTCCGGAATGAGGCTGCCCCGCGAAAATGCTCCGCGGATGAGTGGATCGAAGTAATGCGGCAGGCGCATCTCCAGGGCATGAGGACAACAGCCACCATGATGTTCGGTCATATTGAAAGTCTTGAGGAACGTCTTGAGCATCTCCTTCGCCTTAGAAAGCTTCAGGATGAAACAGGTGGTTTCACCGCCTTTATTCCCTGGCCTTTCCAGCCTGACAATACGGCTTTTTCAGAAATCCGGAAGGCTACGGCGTATTCCTATTTAAAAATGCTGGCCTGGTCAAGAATCGTGCTCGATAATTTTGATAATATCCAGGCTTCCTGGGTAACCCAGGGGCCTAAAATCGCCCAGATCTCACTTTTTTACGGGGCAAATGATTTCGGCAGCACCATGATTGAAGAGAATGTGGTTGCCGCAGCCGGGGTCTATTTCAGGTTGAGCGAAAAAGAGATCCGGAGTCTTGTTGAGGGTGCCGGCTTTATCCCGCAACAGAGAACCATGGATTACACCTCCGTATCTTCCGACTAGTTTTTGCCTATACCTCGGTTTCCCGTTTCATATGATAAGACAAGCAAAGTCCCATACCCCAATAAGGAATAAACCGGTGATCCACCGAGCACCATGGGTGGTGGCGGATGTTGCAGCTGAGATATATGGAGACTGCAGGGGAATAATAGAAGACGGTGCAGTTGTCGTTTCTGAAGGTTTAATAAGAGATGTAGGGAAATCAAAAGATATTTTCAGGGAATTCGGTACTCTTCCTGTCAGGGAACATGAGTCCGGAGCACTTGTCCCTGCTTTGGTCAACAGCCATTGCCACCTGGAATTATCATACCTTGATCTTACTGAAGCTGAAAACAACCAGGATGTATATGCCAATGATTTCACTCTGTGGATCAGGGATTTATTAAAGGCACGGGACAAATATTTACCTGACAACACCCATGGGGAAACACAGATCCAGACACTTGCACACCGGGTCCTTCAGGAGATGTCGGCAGAAGGAATCGGATTTGTCGGGGATATGGGCAATTCCCTGGAAAGCAGAACGATAGGGAAGGGACATGGCACGGAAGTCAGGTTCCTGCTTGAATTACTGGGCCTGACAAGGGAAGCCGAAGCACAAGCGCTGGCAAGGCTCGAGAAAGTTTTTTCAGATGATTCCCTTGATGTTTCCTGCACCGCGCATGCACCCTATTCAACTACCGCGACTGCAATAAGAAAAATAAAGGATACGGCTGAACTCCAGGCCGGTATATTTTCAATCCATACCGCGGAGTCTTTACAGGAGGTGGAATTTTTACAAGCCGGAAAAGGCTGCTTCCTGGATTTCCTCAATGAACGGGGAGCCTGGGACAACACCTTCAAGGTGCCCGGCATGGGCCCTGTGCACTATCTGGATAGCCTGGGAGTGCTGAATGATAAAACCCTTTGCGTTCATGTAGTACATGTGAATGATGATGAAATTGAGATTCTGGCCGCCAGGAAGGCGAAAGTGTGTCTGTGTCCAGGCAGCAACAGGTTTCTTGGGGTTGGCAAAGCTCCGGTGACAGAATTTCTAAGCTGTGGTATTTTCCCATCTTTAGGTACTGACAGCAAGGCCAGTAATGCGGTACTGAGTATGTGGCGAGAAATGCGTCTTTTGCGTGAAGACCATCCGGAACTTTCACCCGCCACAGTATTCAGCATGGCTACGCTCGGCGGTGCTGAAGCGTGGTGTATTGCATCTGTAATGGGGACACTCGCTCCGGGCAAACAGGCCGGGATTCTTACAGTTGAATATCCGGACTACGTCAGCACCGGTGAAGATTTGCTTGAGTATATGACAACTGTGGGCGAGTCAGTGCCGGTCGGATGGGCTTAATAGGTTGATATTATGCTTGCTGAGTCAAAAGTACGCATCGGTATGGTGAATTTCATTAATACCGCCCCGTTATATTATATCTGGCAGAAAACGGTTGATCGTCCTGAGTGGCATATTATCGAGGCTGCGCCATCGGTCCTTAACAGAATGCTTTATGCCGGTGAGCTGGACATGGGGTTGGTCTCTTCACAGGAATATGCCGTTCATCCTCAGGAATACATGATTCTTGATGATATATCGATCAGCGCCTGCGGTCCGGTCGGCAGCGTTTTCCTGTTTTCAAAATATGAGTTGAAAAATCTTTCCGGAAAAACTCTGCTTTTGAGCAGCCAGTCCCAGACATCTGTCAGCCTCGTCAAGATAATCCTTGAGAAGTTTTATCAAGTCGTGCCTGATTATGAGGTCGGCCCGGTGCTGCAGATTGATAAAAAAGAAGATGTCGCTGCGGTTCTTGCCATCGGCGATGAAGCCCTGGTCCTGTCCCAGAGCGGCATGTATCCATATGTGATTGATCTCGGCAGGATCTGGCATGAAGAGACCTCGCTGCCCTTTGTCTTTGCCGTGTGGGCCATCCGGCGGGATTTTTGCCGCAACAGCCCGGCTGTTGTCGTTGATGTGCAGCGCGAACTGCTGCGCTGCCGGAATGAGGGCAGGAAAAATTTGAGAAATATCAGCAAAAAGGTTGCCCCCAGGGTTTCAATGGAGGCCAAAGCCTGCTATGAATATCTTCTTGGCATAGAACATGATCTCTGCCCTGATAAAAAGAAAGGGCTGACGCGGTTTATAGAATTTTTGGTTGAAAGAGGGGAGGGCGCTGCTGAGGCTCTTCCACTTAGATTTTTTTAAAATATGAAGGTTAACACGAGTGACAGTTCAAATCACACAGTCTGCTGAGGAAAAGAAGCAATTTGTCCGGGACAAATTTGCCTCGATCAGCGACAAATATGACTTTTTAAATTCCCTTTTGAGCCTGAAGATTGACAGCTACTGGCGCTGGGTGACTACCCGGGAGCTCAAGGAATTTCCGGAAGGAGCCATTCTTGATCTTTGTGCCGGAACACTGCCCCTGTCGCTGGAACTCACTCGCCAGGCCCCGGCACGTAATGTTCTTGCAGTGGACTTTTGCGAGGATATGCTTCTCAGTGGTTTAAAGACATTACCTCAGGATAACCGTCGGAACAGGATTACTGCTGTCTGCGGCGACGGGGAAGAAATACCCGCTGCCAGTGAGAAATTCTGGGGTGTTACGGTTGCATTCGGAGTCCGGAATCTAGCCAGAACGGAAAAGGGGCTTGCCGAAATGTGGCGGGTCCTGAAGCCCGGCGGTAAACTGTTGATCCTTGAATTTTCCCGGCCCCGCAATGTTTTCTTCAAGCCGATTTATAATTTCTACCTGAATAGGGTTCTGCCGAAGATTGCCGGACTGGTTTCAGGTGACAAGGAAGCCTATGAATACCTCGCCAGTTCAATTGCAAAATTCTACGAGCCGGAGGAGTTGCTTACACTGATGAAAAAAGCAGGGTTCTCCAGACGCTACCATAGACCTTTGACCATGGGTATCGTAACCTTGTACATAGGCATAAAATGAGTAAGAAGATTATCCTGGCCATAACCGGTGCAAGCGGCAGCCTTTATGCAGTCCAGTTCCTGAAGCTGATGCAGCAGCATGACGTTGAGGTGCACGGCATAATATCCGATGCCGGTCGATTGGTTCTGCAGCATGAACTCGGATATACACCGGACGATTTGAACAGGTATGTAACAACATGGCATGCAATAGATAATTTTGCCGCACCGGTGTCCAGCGGTTCGAGCAGCTTTGACGCAATGCTTGTTCTGCCCTGCACCATGGGCACGCTTGGGGCCATTGCCAACGGTATGGTGAAAAATCTTGTGCACCGTGCCGCGGATGTAATGCTGAAGGAGAGCAAACCCCTGCTGCTTGCTGTCAGGGAAACCCCATTCAACCGCATTCATCTGGAAAACATGTTGAAAGTTCACGATGCCGGCGCTGTTGTCTGCCCGCCGATGCCGTCATTTTATCACCACCCTGAAAATTTAGAAGAAATGGCAGCCTTTTTTGCCGGAAGGCTGGCGGATCAACTGGGATTTGAAGTTAAAGGCCTGAAGCGCTGGCAGGGAATTTAGAGAATTATAAAAACGAAAAATTGGATGTTGAAGAAAATTGCCATATTGCTTGAGATGATCAAGTTTGAACACACGGTGTTTGCCCTGCCGTTTGCCTTCATGGGAGCCTTTCTCTCTGCAGGTGGTGTTCCGGCCTGGCCGACATTCGGCTGGATTGTCCTGGCTATGGTAGGTGCACGTACATGTGCCATGGGATTCAACCGGATTGTTGACCGTAAATTTGATGAGCTTAATCCCAGAACAGCTTCCAGGGCTTTACCTGCCAAGACCGTAAAGCTTTCCGAGGCCTGGATCATGGTAATACTGGCCGGAGGACTTTTCTTCTTTGCCTGTTATAACCTTAATCAGCTTACTCTCATACTTTCACCATTTGCCCTGGCGCTTACTCTTTTCTATTCCCTGACGAAACGTTTTACCTGGTTCTGCCATATAGTTCTGGGTGTGGCCCTTGCATTCTCCCCACTCGGCGGCTGGGTTGCTGTTTCCGGCTCTCTGGAGACCTATCCGTTTGTCTTATCTGCAGGGGTTCTCTTCTGGGTTGCCGGTTTTGATACCGTCTATGCCTGCCTTGATGCGGATTTTGATGCCGAGATCGGCCTCTTTTCCCTGCCGTCCCGTTTCGGACGCAGAAACGCCTTTCGGATTGCCGTACTGTTTCACGTTATAGCCTTTATCCTCTTTGTGCTGACAGGAATAACCTCAGGGCTGAATTATTTTTATTATATCGGTATCCTTTTTACCGGAGCAGCCCTGTTTTATCAGCATTTAGTTGTCACCCCAAAAGACCTTTCAAGGATACAGCTTTCATTTTTCACCCTGAACGGTCTGATAAGCCTGACTCTGTTCGTTTCAACCTGGCTGTCACTCGTGGTATGACCGTTTTATGGAAAAGCAAACCAGCCCAAGAAAAAGAAAGATTTGGCTGCCCCTCCTGCGGTTTGTCGTCAGTTTCGGACTGATGGGATGGATTCTCTATCTCTTCAGAGAGCAACTTCCAACGGTTTTTAAATCTATAAAAGAACTGCAGCCCGTATACTTTGTAATGGCCGTTGGCGTTTTTTTTACAGGTTTGCTGGCCGTTGCCATACGACTCCGTTATGTTATTCAGGTTCATGGGACGAGACTTTCAGTG
Source organism: Deltaproteobacteria bacterium (assembly GCA_019312685.1). GTDB lineage: Bacteria > Desulfobacterota > Desulfobulbia > Desulfobulbales > BM004 > BM004. The sequence continues at coordinate 9,331 of JAFDCR010000149.1, forward strand.
GGGGCTGCCTATTACGTTTTTCTGATTGCCCTGTTCTTTAATAATGTTCTTCCCTCTTCTGTGGGAGGGGAGATGGTGAAGGCCTACTATCTGTATAAGGATTCAGATGGCAGCATGACGGTGTTCAGTGGTGTGGTGGTTGACCGGCTTTTCGGTCTTGTGACCACGCTTTGTATCTGTATCTCAAGTGTCTTTTTTTTAGGTATTACAGAAGTTTCACAAAAGATTATAGCAAGCATACTGATTTTGACCGCTGCAACGATTACCCTCGCCGTCTTTATTTTTAACAGAAAGATCGTTGATATTCTCTGTCAACTTCATATACCTCTTTTGCCGGCCATTTTTCTGGAAAAAATAAGAGAAATATACCGGGCAATGTATGAATATCGTGAGCAT
>JAFDCR010000150.1 GCA_019312685.1 Deltaproteobacteria bacterium
ACCTAAATATTTCTGCAACGAGTGTTTAATTTCGTACCCCATCCAAAAACTAAACAATACATACTGTATGTTTTAATGTCCGACTGTAAATTCCTGCATATACATTCGACAATGATTCCTAACTTATGGCTATACCCATTGGATATGGTGAATTTAAGGAGGATATTGTGTTTGGTAAAATCTTTAGGGAAGGGAGAAGTTTCTTTAAGAGTCGGAAACAAGTTCCAGATTTAATCAAACAGCTAGATCATACTTGCTGCAGTCTTTTCCCTGGCGCATCAGCTTGATGAACTTGTCCACCAGGTAAGGATCCCACTGACCGGAATTTTTTTCTCTTTCAAATATATCAAGTGCAATATTCTCACTCATTGCATCCCGATAGACCCTGTTGCTGGTCATGGCATCCCAGGCATCGGCTATTGCCACAATACGGGCAAGGAGGGGGATGTTTTCGCCATATAATCCGTCAGGATAGCCCGTGCCGTCCCATCTCTCGTGGTGCGAACGGGCAATGGCGGCAAAATGGTGGGAAGTTTCAAGGGTGTCTAAGATGTCAGAAGTCATCATCGGGTGCTTCTTGATGATCTCAAACTCGGCATCATCAAGATCGCCCGGCTTTTTCAAAATGTTATCGGGAATGCCGATTTTGCCCAGATCATGCAGCAGGGCTCCCTGGCTCAGGGCCCGAAGCTCCTCTTCATCAAGGCCGAGGTGCTCGCCGAGCAACATGGAATATCTTGTAACGTTCAGGGAATGGCTCGAAGTATTGTCGTCTCTTGCTTCCAGAGCTTTTGCGAGTGCGAAAAGTATGCCCATGAGTTATGACAACTTCAAATCGGTATTGATGTTAAAATATTAGTATTGAATATAATAAGGTCTGCAACAGGATTAGGCCTTACCATACTACATATAGTTGTGCTCAGATTAAAATACACATTATATAGCATATATTATTTGAGATAGGCAACCAAAAAACTCAAAAAAATGAAAATTAATTATTATAGCTTGGCTGCCTGGTAGATTATATATCTCTTATGGTATAAGCAGTGGCCATATTCGGTTCAGATTACTAATGGGAGTAACTGGAATGTTGAGAAAAATTATTTTGTTAGTACTGGTTGCGATTATTGGCAGTTCCTGCCGGACGCTTGCGGCAGGCTACAGGATTCCCGAGCAGTCTCTGAACTCAACCGCCTTAAGCAGTGCCTATGTGGCAAATGCCACTGCCCCTGATATGGCATATTACAACCCGGCAAATATGGCCTGGGCTCAAGGAGGCTGGGATACCGAGTACAGCCTGAGCCTCATCAACCTGCCCAGCATAAAATATACTGACAGTAGGGGAGCAGCTTTGAACGGAGGAACGGAGGAGGAGTATTTTACCCTTCCCGCATTTTTCGCAGTATCTCCTGAATTCAATAATTTCAGGTTCGGCTTTGCCATGGTGTCTCCGGCAGGTTTGACCAAAAGGTGGGAAGATCCCTACCCCGGGTCTTTTGCCGAAGAAACAGCCATGATGGTTGTAGAGGCAAACCCCTCGTTCTCCTACAGGATCAGTGATGTCCTTGCAATAGGTCTAGGGGTCAGATTCATCTACAGCGACGCCACCATGATAAGTAACGGTGTCATTGCCGGTTTCAATATGACACGGGATATGGAGGGGGATACTGTAGAATTCGGCTATAACCTAGCTTTGACACTAAAGCCTGCTAAAGCATTGACCCTTGCCGCTACCTACAGATCTGAAATCGACTTGGAAATGGAAGGGGATGCGGTTTTAACCTCCAACACCGGCAGCTATATCGGGCCGGGTTCTGTTTCAATTCCCATACCGGCGGTGTTAACGCTTGCCGCTGCCTATAGCTTTGAAAAAACCTCCTTGGAGCTTGTTTATGAAAGGAGTTACTGGTCAGCATACAAGCAGTTGAATTTTGAATATCCGGTTCCACTCGGGGATGCGCTGTTGACCCTTTTTTTTGATGATCCCACTGCCAGAAACTGGGATGATGTAAATGCTTATAAGCTGGGTTTGACCTACTTCTGGAACAAGCAACTAAGGTTTATGGCCGGCGGCGGCCTTTATGGAAATCCGGTACCTGACAGCACAATCTCATTTGATCTGCCCGATTCGGATTCATGGTTTGCTTCACTGGGCTTTAGGTACCAGCATAATAAAAAAATGTCATATGGTGCGGCCTGTCTGCATGCAGAAAAGGAAGACAGGACTGCTGTGGATGCTGCCGGTGTTATAAACGGTAGGTTCTCAGGGGCTGCAAGCAATCTGCTTGCGTTCTCAATTTCTTATTTGTTTTAGAAAATCTTTAAGGAGAAGAGATTTTATATTCTTGTCCGATTAGCGCCTGACAATTATTGGCTGCTTACTGGAAAGGACGAGCTAAAAATGCCTGTCCCCAAAGGGCTTTTCTTATTTTATCTTTTTCCTGACTTTATCAACAAAATCCTTACAGCAGCCTGACACCTCATAATTCAGGCTGTCGAGGCTGCTCCCCCTCACTATGACGGATGGTTTCTTGCCATGTATGGCGCAGCAGACCGATGAAAGAGAGTCATTTATTTTTTCCCTGACATGTTTCAGAAAAAGGATATCCAGAACATCCTGCATGCTGTCAGGTTGTACTGTTCGGCCATTAATCTCAAATGAAACATCAACCATTTCCTCATCCTCAGTGCTATCAGTACAAACCAGTCAAAAATAAACAAATTTTGTATAAGGTGTTCGTGTTTTTGAGAATTGAATTCTTTAATAATATTAGAGGTTAGAAGCACAATTAAGGGTACAGCGCCCAAGACCACAAGTACCACAATGTGGCAATAAGCATGATGTATAACATAGATGAATTGATATTAACAGCAAAAAAAGCTGGTAACAAAATGAGTTGAAGAGTGTGGTGGAATTTTGGGGAAAAAGATTTTAATGTGAAACAGCGGAACCGGGGTCGTTCTTTTTTGTGCTATCAAATAATGCAACAAGTTCTATACCATCGACCAGGTTAATTGGTTTGCCTGCTGCAAAACGTCGAGCTTCTCTGGTAAAGATTCCTGTTGTTAGGAGAAAAATGCCGCTGGCCTGTTTTCTATGCATGATGGAGTAAAGTTTTTTTACTTCGCGCAGACCGATTTTTCTGTTCAACCAATATCTTGACTGCAGGAGATAGAGATTGGCGCTTTTGCGCATGACAAGGTCGACAGTTTGGTCTGAAGTAAAGGGATTCCGCTCCAGAATCAGATATCCTGCCTGTTCATAAGCTTCACCCACCTTTTGTTTGAATTCCGGTCGGGACAGTCCCTGGATTGCCCTGATATCTTCCCTCAGATCATGAAGCTTCTTTTTCCGGTTGGATTTGAGAAGTGAAAAGGTAATAGGGGTGAGGAAGGCCAATGCAACTACGGGTGCGAAAACCTGGCCCATGGAAACATGCACCTCATTGGCTAAAACATTTTGATTTCCAAAATATGGAATAACATATTGAAACAGGAGGTAAAAAAAAGCAGATAGGCTAACGCATATCCACCAGGGAATTTGAGCCAGGAAATCAAAAAAATTTAATTCTTTTCTCATGCAGCTGACTCCATTGGTAGTTTGCATACATAAGCACCTTTAATTACACGGGAGTATGCTCTGGGTAGTATTTAGATGCCACATAGTGGTAATTGAAACTTTCAATATAGCATGCTGCAAAATACATAAACAACGAAAAAATTAATCCTACCAAAAAAAATTGCAAAGTTAACCAGAGGGCCCATTTTTTAGGGGTAGGCAACTGCCTAAATAAATTTGAATTTATCTGTTTTTTCAAATAAGACCCAAAAACTCCTAGATTTATTTAATGATAATGAGTACCATTCCCACAAAAGACATTATTCCAAAATTTTCTCATATAATTTAAGGAGAATTACATGTTGACACTTGATGAGTTGAAAGCAGACGGGAACCTGGTAAATAAAATTGACTGGGACATGACCCAGGAAAAGGCCATTGAGATGTACCTTGAATGGGGAACAGGTTGGGTCCGCGGCAATGATTTTGTCAGCACCATGGGGCAGGAATCCTATTACTTTGTTCTCTATGACTGGCTCAAACCGGCAAGGGTCACCCTGATAAGACGGACGACGGCAGGCGCTGATGAGATCGCCGAAGTGGAGGTGCCGGAAGATCTGTTTATTAAGGCCTGGAAGGAAGATGGCGACAGGCCCGGTGTAGGGGTGCATCCCTTAAGCCATGAACTGAAAGAGTGGGTCTGCAGGGAAATTGGCGGGCCGCCGCTTGACAATTCATGGGCAAAGGCTGCGTGATCCTAATATTTCGGCAAACGAGTCACATAAAAGTTGCAGCTGCATAGCAG
>JAFDCR010000151.1 GCA_019312685.1 Deltaproteobacteria bacterium
CGGGCGGGGAATTTCACCGGATCAGCTGGAAATGATATTTGAGCCGTTTTATACAGCAAAGGTCACGGAAAAAGGCACAGGGCTGGGATTGTCGATTACTAAAAAAATAATTGATTTGCACGATGGGCAGGTTGAAATCCAGAGTGAGGTTGGTAAAGGAATGGTTGTAAAACTTTATCTACCCTTTCTTCGATAATCAAACTATTCTGTTCAAAAAAGGAGCTTTTTAAAAGGAGCGAAACGCTTTTCCTTTTTATTACATAGTAGTACAGCTTTTAGATTACCTTGTTTATTTTCTCTTGGATAAGCTCTCTGAAGTGTAATGAAGGGGCCAGCTGGAGCAACTCCTGAATGTATTCCTCCCTATAATTTTTATATGTCAATGTATTCCCATCCTGCCCTGAAGCCTTTTGTCTTTCGTTCAGTTCAGTCGAGATTATTCCCTCGACAACGATAAAATTCTCTCTGTCCTCAAGAAGAACAGCCGCCCACAGAAGTTCTTTGGCAGAAGGATTTATCTTTTTGTCAGCGGTCCAGAAGGAAGGTGGTGTTTTTATGACTCCCAGCTTTTTAATTAAGGCCCGGTCAAATCGTTGGCGCAGTGAATCAGGCTGGGTGACTTCACCCTGCCTGAGCTTGGTTATCATTTCCTCAAACATAAAAGGTCTGGAACCTTGCCGGCTTATTTTTTGCCTTCTTTTTCCTTGAGCTTTGCCTCCAGTAAATCTCCAAGGGTTGATCTGGAGCCTTTTCGGCTTTGCGCCGGAGCGGTCTGTTTCATATATTCAGCGTAATCATCAGGTTTGCCCGTAACTTCAGAATCCTCTTCCGGTTCTTCGCTGACCAGGGATAATGCGATGCGTTTCTGTTCCGTATCGATATCGTCTATTTTTACATCGATATTCTGTCCCTCTTCAAGGACCTCTCTCGGGTGATTAATCCGTCTGCCGCCCCCCAACTTGGAGATATGGATTAGGCCGTCAATTCCTTCGGCAATATTCACAAATGCTCCGAACTTGGCCAGCCTGACAACAGTGCCTGTATGAAACGAGCCCACAGGCGCTTTTTGGGAAATGGTAAGCCAGGGGTCGGGAAGTGCCTGTTTAAGGCTGAATGAGAAACGGTCATTCTCCCAGTCGAGTTTAAGTATTACTACTTCAACATTCTGTCCTTCCGAGAGAATGTCTTTTATATTATCAATTCTCGACCAGCCGATTTCAGAGACCGGGATGAGTCCTTCAATTGCCTCGTCAATATCTACAAAGGCACCAAAATCCCGTATTGAGGTAATCGTGCCCTTTACGGTCATTCCCTCCTGCAGCGAATCTTTGAGCTGCTCACGTTTCTCTTCCCTTTCCTCTTCTAAAATAATCCGGCGGGAAAGGACGATATTGCGGCCTTCCTCGCCGTACTTGGTGATTTTGAAAAGCAAGTGCCGGCCGATATATTTGTCAGGCTCAGAGATTCTTTTGATCTCCATCTGGGAAAAGGGGCAGAAGGTCCGGATCTTCCCTGCCACAGTAACCTCGAAGCCACCCTTTATCTCTTTTTGGACAAAGCCTTCTATGGGAATACTGCTGCGATATGCTTCTTCCAGGTGGGCCCGTGAAGAAGAACCTCCCCCGATCTTGGTGGTGAAAAGCATTTCATTATGTGCCCCGGAAAGGAAATATACCACGAGGGAATCCCCGGCTTTAACAGAAATATTGCCTTCTTCGTCTTCCAATTCTTTACGGTCAACATACCCCTCGCTTTTTCCACCGACATCGAGAAAAATGGAATCCTGGGTAACATCGACAACAATCGCCTCGATTTTTTCTCCTGGTGCCAGTTCTTTTTTGGAAAGATCGTTATCTTTCAATAAGTCCGAAAAACTTTCAAAATCAGAAAATTTGTCTGCCATGGGATCACCTTAAAATTTATTATCTGTATTTTCCGGAGGTTAATAATTCTTGCATTGTATCGCCAGTGCGAGATATTTGTCTTCCTCAGAAAAAATAAGCCTTTTTCCCTTTAGTTCAGCAAGAAAATCAAGAATTTTCTGTTCAGGAATATCGGGAAATCTTTTACACAATTCTTCCATTGTTCGTATTTGGGTGCAATACAGATATATCTGCCTGGATGGGCCCTTCAATCTGTGGTTTAGAACTGTGCCGTTAATCAGTTCCTGCCGGATAAGAAGGAAGTCGTCGCCATCCCTGTATCCCAGAAGAGGCTTTTTCTGTCCACCTGTTTTTCTATTATCGTGGAACTCCTGCCACTCTTTGACTTTATTGTGGGCCGGTTTCCATATTTCTTTCTGGTATGTTTTGTCGCCCCGATAGTCTTTTACCAAAAGATTTAATTTTTTCAGAATCTTTGCTGGAAAGAGTTTCCTGTTGTTTGCGTGGTCAAGGATGGACAGGATACCGAATTTTTCAGGCATGGTAAATACTGGACTGTCATTACCAAGAAAGAAGACGGCGGTGGTTAGCGGTTTATAGGCAAATACATAATCAAGATTCTCAAGGGTTTCTTCGACCTCTGATTTGCTGCTGCCGGGAAACCGGATAATCAGATTGCCTTCAAGTTCAAGGGAATGTTCACAGGCTCCACGCATGATAGCAATGTTATCAATAACACTGGTTCCTTTGTGCATTTTTTTGAGAAGGCTGCTGCTGAGTGCCTCGATGCCTACCTGTATTGTAGAAAGACCTCCCGACCTATAGAGGGAAAGGATTTCCTCAATTGAGCTGTTCCCATATGCTGCCCTGATTTCTGCAAAAAAACTGTAGTCGATATTGAGTTTACCGGTCTGCGAGAAAAACCGCAGGGATTCCTGCAGCGGCAGCATGTTGTCAGTGAAGGTAAAATCAAGACTGCCGTAGTTTCTGGAGAGGGCGGTAACTTCAGCAAGCATCTGGGAAACTTTTTTATAACGGTAGCCGCACCACTGCAGATTCAGGTTGCAGAAGGTGCATTTGTTCCACCAGCAGCCGCGGGAAAACTCAACAGGGATGACCGGAATAAATGGGGTGTTCCTGAACCATTTATTCATCTCTGAGAAATAATCATCGTAATCCGGGGCGGGCAGCTCCTGCAGTGAAGATAACTGTGAGCCGGCAGCAGGTGCAGACGTTCCCTGATTTTTTACTCCTTTTGAAAATATATTTTCAGGAATGTCATCTCTTTGACCGGAAATGTATCTGCAAAGTTCCAGCAGGCTGTTTTCACCTTCGCCCTGGATGACAAAATCAACCCAGTCAAATGCGTCGATAAGTGATTTGCCGGCGGCGGCCGCACACGAAGAACCGCCAAAAACAATTCTAATGCGGGGATATTTTTTTTTGATCAGACCTGCCGCCGCGAGTGAGGCGAGAAGCTGGTTGAAGCAGACGGAAAAGCCGATAATTGCATATTGTGACCAGTCATAACTGTTAAGCCAGTTTTCAAGCTGGTTCTTCAGCTGTTCGAGTATCTTATCATAATCGAACAGGTCTGCATTCGGCGCTCCGGACTTTTTCAGACATTTTGCTGCCAGGGCTGCAGATGATCTCTTCTGCTCCGGGAAAACCAATGGTGCATACAATGATTCACTGAGCCAGATATTCCGGCTGATCCAGTGATACATATCAATACCCAATATAGAGGCTGCCTCAAGGTATGGATGTGCTGTCTCGACCTGAAGCCAGTCGCTATTGGTCTCAAGATATGACTTTAAGGTGCCGAGTTGGATGGAGGGCCTGTTGAAAAGAGGCCACGGCATGGACAGCAGAATTATTTTCAAGGGAGACGGTTTTGCAGCTTGTGTTTCTGTTGGGACCAAAATCAACTCTCAATTAAAGTCAGTTAATACTGTTTAATGATTTCAGTTTGGGGCGGCGGGCTGAATGAAAAAATGTCTTGCGTAATATTTCTGTTTCCGTATTTGTCTGAATCGATCTTAACATTATTGAAATAAAGATCCGTGACCGTATCAAAATGATCAACTATCTGTAAATGCTCTAGCAGAAAAGTTGCATCCGTGACCCAGGCGTGAATGAATGATACGTGGGGGTGGGCTGCTTTAGGGATGAGTTTGATCAGGTGCGTTTCTTCATTAAAGTTGTCAAAATCCGGTCTGTCGATCTCGAAATCCTGCAAGATGTTTCCGGTGCCGGCAAAGAACGAATAGGTAACATCTGACTGCAGATAATCTTTGGCATTACTGATAATCATCTGGCTGTTCTTTTCAAAGTACATGGAAATAATCTCGCCGTCACTTATAATGACCTGACGATCAGGGGTAAAATAATCCCAGCGCATATGGCCCGGTTTGAGAAATATCATGGAGCCGGAACCCTGCCTGACCCGGCCGCTGAATTTCACTGAAGTCTTTTGTTTAAAATCAGCAACCAGGTTTGGGGTTTTATCGTAGGTTTCCTGCAGTTTTTGGGCGACAGCATAAGGTTCCATGGGTTGTGCCGGGGCGAAGGCGGGCATCAGGAGCAGAACCGACAAAGACAGTACACCAGAAATACAGAAAATTATTTTTTGGATAAATACTTTAATATTGCTGGGGATGATCTGGGTCATTTTATCAAACCTTTATCAAATCAATTGGGCGGCCGAATATTTTTTCTGCAGTAGATATGGCAGCTTTCGTCGTGTCTGAGACAAAATACCTGTTAACATCGCCGTTCTGGAGGGTTTCATAAAATTGAGGGTTTTCTTGCAGATATGTCTGTAAGGTTAAAGCGACCTCAACCGAGGAGTCAATCAGCCTGACTCTGTTTTTACCCATCCGGTGCTGGATCAGATCCTTCAGCAGGGGATAATGGGTGCAGCCCAGGACGAGGGTGTCAATCTGTTTCTGTTTAAGGGGCGCCAGATATTTCCTCAGAATCATTTTTGTTTCACGGGCATCTGTCCAGCCTTCTTCGACTAGAGGCACAAGCAGTGGGCATGCTTTGGAAAAAACCTTGAGTTCCGGTGCTACCTGCTTGATCTTTCTGTCATAAATTTCACTTCTGATAGTGGCGCGGGTGCCGATAACCCCGATATTTCCGGAATGGGTAGTTGTTACCGCACGGTCAACCGCAGGAGAGATCACTTCGAATATCGGGAGGTTAAAGTTCTGCCGTAAGACTTCTGAGGCGACACTTGCCGCGGAATTACAGGCTATGATAATTACCTGTGCTCCTTGGTTAATAAGGAATTCAGTATTATGGACTGAATATTCGATAATGGTCTCAGGACTTTTGCTTCCATATGGAGTCCTTGCCAGGTCTCCATAATATATTATCCTGAGGTCAGGAATCATGGTTTCAACCGCCCGGGCAACGGTCATGCCGCCGACTCCTGAATCGAAAATTCCAATCATGGTTTCAATAAATGTTTAATTATACACCTTAAAGCACCAGTTTGGCTGATAGGTCTCAGCTATGCAATGCAGGTAGGCTGATGATAAATAAAATTAAGTAAAATAAAATAATATATTATTGTTATTTTATGTTCATTTCTTTACTTGCATAAAGAAACGAACCAGAAAGTGCAGCCGTTCACTTGTCCGCTTCAGGCGGATTCCCTGCGCTGCTCAAAATAACCGGGCGCTGCGAAACTCGTCCGCCTATGGCGGACTCAGACAGTCCTCGCGCTATTCCGGTTATTTTTTGCGCTTCTTGGCGGCGTGAAATGGCGTTAAAAACAATTGTTACATTAAGAGAAACAAATAATCCTTTCAGGGGCAACTTATATTCACCCCTTTATAGAGTGCTAATTTAATTAAATCCGACGGAATTATATTTTCCCAAATCCTGAAAGTGCGTAATTACAACTTTAGAGCGAATCTGTCCAGATAACTGTTAAGATAAAAAATTTTAAGATATCCTGTCTTGTGATATTCAGAAAAGGAAAATTGTATTCATAAGGCGAAAAAACTGCCTTAAATCCACTGGCAGCAGAGAAAAAAATTTTGCAGCGTTGACAATCGCCTGGATCGAAATTAATATTTCGGCCCAAATACACCGTAGAAAAGATAAATCACAGAGACTTTTTCTTAATGAAGCAGCCTTCCTTTTTTCGGGGAACAGATAAGTAAGCCGGAGAGTTTTGATAAACGCCAATATATGAGTATGAATGCCCATCATGTTGTAATGTTTTTGAAGTCGTTCAACGGGTGACGGAAGATCCACTGACAACCTGTCCCGATTGTTCCGGGCCGGTAAAAAAACTTGTGTCCATGAGTTCTTTTCAACTGAAAGGGGGAGGGTGGTATGCTGATGGATACAGCAGTAAACCCTCTAACGGTTCAGGTGCAGCACCTGAGAAAAAATCTACAGAAAGCAGTCCAGCGCAGTCCGATAAAAGTACCGGAAGTTCCGCAGACTCCTCTGCAAAAAGTAAAGCCGACAGTTCCGCAACTGTCTGAAAAAATTGTCCCGGTAAAATATTTCTTTGCGGGACAATAAAAAAGGACACTCAGAATCAGGTGATAATCAGCATGGCGTCGCCATAGCTGTAAAAACGGTACCCGATCTCTATTGCCTTATTATAAGCTCTGAGAATATTAGACCTGCCGGCAAGTGCGGCAACCAGGAAAAGAAGCGAGGAGCCCGGTAAATGGAAGTTGGTAATTAAAGCGTTTACCACCTTGAAGTTATAGCCGGGATAGATATAGAGTCCGCACCAGCCATTTACGGCTTGCACCTTCCCGTCCGGCCCGGCTGCAAATTCCAGGGTCCGGACAGTTGTTGTCCCGACAGCCCAAATTTTATTGCCGGTCAGGCGTGTCTGGTTAATCATCTCCGCCGTCCGGGTACTGACCTCAACATATTCTTCGTGAATTTTATGTTGCCGAATATCCCGTACCCTTACGGGCGCAAAGGTGCCGTAACCCACATGAAGGGTGATGGCCGCTATCCGGATATGGTGTTCTTTGATCTTACGGAGCAATTCTTCAGAAAAATGCAGTCCGGCGGTCGGGGCGGCCACTGCCCCTGACTTTCTGGCAAAAAGAGTCTGATAGCGTTCACGGTCACTGGGGTGTTCCTCCCTGTCCCTGCGGATATAGGGGGGCAAAGGAACCCTGCCGGATTGTATTAGTATTTCTTCAGGGCTTTCACCTTCGGCGGGGTAAAAATCAAGCCTGACAGATGCTTTTCCTTCTTTATTATATTCCAGGAGCTCTCCTTCAATTTTAGGGTTGAATAAAAGACGAGCTCCCTTCCTGGGTCTTTTGGAACTTTTTAACAGACCGGTAACCTTGGTCTTGAAGATAATTCGGCCATCTCTCCGGCTGGTGGTTTTTTCAGTAGTGCTTGGCTGGTCAAAGGCAGGATATTCAAGTAAAAAAAATTCCACCCTGCCGCCGGTTTCTTTTCTCCCTTCGAGCCTGGCGGGAAACACCTTGGTATCGTTTACAATGAGCAGGTCTCCGGGCTTTAAAAAATCAAGAATGTCGGTAAATTTCCTGTCCTGTATGCGGTTGTTTCTATTATCCAGCACCAACAGCCTTGATCTGTCTCTTAATTCCTCTGGAAACTGGGCAATCCGCCCTTTCGGGAGATCATACTGATATGATTCAATGTTAAAATCCTGGTCCATGTTTAAATCTGACAGTGGGATTGGGTTATAAAATTGGTTGATGTCATGACGAAAATACCCTAACTTTCAACTGCGTGCTATTAATTCAAAATTAATAATGAGGTTTACATGTTACTGGTTGCGGCTGCCACAGATAACGAAATAAAGCCATTAAGGCAATTTATTTCTTCATTGGAGAATCTGGCTGTTCTAGTCACCGGAATGGGTCCTGCTGCTGCAGCTGCAAAACTCAGTAACTATCTGACTCTTTATGGTTCAAAGGTCAGCGGCGTAATAAATATAGGGATAGGTGGAGCATATATCGGCAGTGGCTTGGGGCTCCTCGATATATGTATAGCCCGGCAGGAGGTATTCGGTGATTTCGGCATCTGCATGCAGGATGGAATACATGACTTTGGCCCCGGCTTGTCCCAACTGAATGAACCTTACGAATTGAATAATAAACTTATCGCCATTAGTGGTAATTTATTAAAGGCCAAAGGGTTTGACTTCAGGGTGGCAAATTTTGTTACGGTGAACTGCTGCAGCGGCACCAGAAAACGCGGAGACTACCTGAAGGAAAAATTTTCGGCCGGGTGTGAAAACATGGAAGGGGCGGCAGTGGTGATGGTATGTGAAACTTTTAATATCCCCTGCCTTGAAATGAGATGCATCAGTAACATGGTGGAAGACCGCAATACAGAAAACTGGAAGCTTGAGGATGCTATTGGTGAAATCAGCAGGGCGGCGGAAGCAATTCTGCAGGATATTGCAGCTGAACTCCAATAAGAATTTGACATCTACTTTTAACCGGTATTTTTATGAAATCTTTTTCCATAGGATTTTCTCCCTGTCCCAATGATACATATATTTTCTGCGGCCTGGTTAACGGCTATGTCCCGCTTGACGGCTGGAGCCTCCAGCCTGTATATCTTGAAGATGTTGAGACCTTGAACGAGTGGGCCCTGGAGGGACGACTCGATATAACAAAGCTGTCATTTCATGCCTTTGGCCATGTGCTGGATAAGTATGTGCTGCTGAAATCAGGTGGAGCCCTGGGCCGTGGATGTGGCCCCTTGCTGGTTGGTTCCAAAAATATTGACCAGGCCGCTATACCCGAGATGACCGTTGCTGTGCCTGGAAAGTATACTACAGCCGCAATGTTGTTGAAATTATATGAGCCCGGTTGGAAGAAAATCGTCATGATGCGGTTTGATAAGATCATGCCTGCAATCGAAACCGGAGAGGTTGACTATGGGGTCATTATCCATGAAAGCAGGTTTACGTACTCATCCAGAGGGCTTATTCTCATCAAGGATCTTGGTTCCTGGTGGGAAGAGATATCCGGATATCCGATTCCACTGGGAGGAATCGCTGCGAAGCGTTCTTTGGGCAGGAACCAGATAGAAAGAATCGATAATGCCATAAAAGAAAGTATTTCCTGGGCTCATAAAAACAGGCCGCTTTGCAGACCGTATATCAAGAAACATGCTCAGGAACTTGATGATTCCGTGATCAACGATCACATCGGGCTTTATGTGAATACTTTCTCTGAAAATCTGGGCGAAGAAGGGTTGGCTGCAATCAGATTTTTTCTCCAAAAAGGTTGCCGGGCGGACATATTTTCCGAATCTGCTGATAATATCCAGAAAATATCTTACTGAAATAGTACCTGCAAGCAGTCATCCCGCATAAACATTGGCTTGACAAGATAAGCCGAGGTGCTATATATTCACTTCTTTTCTGGTTTTTTGCTTTTTCAAAACGGTGAATGGGCTCTCAGTCAACTGACCTGGAGCTTTGGAGGGTGCCCTCGTAAATTCAATTAAAAAGGGCATATAGAGTGTAAATTAATAATCGAAGGAAGTTTCTAATGAAAATCACAGGCGCACAAGCGATTGTTAAATGTCTCGAAGAGCAGGGAGTCGAAGTCATGTTTGGATTCCCTGGTGGGGTGATAATAGACTTATTTGACGAGTTGGAAAAATCTGATATTACGAATGTTCTTGTAAGGCATGAACAGGCTGCAGTTCATGCAGCTGATGCCTATGGGAGAGTGAAGGGTGATGTCGGGGTGGCCCTGGTTACTTCGGGTCCAGGCGCAACAAATACAGTTACCGGTATAGCTTCTGCATATATGGACTCTATTCCCTTGGTCGTCTTTACCGGACAGGTACCTACAGCTCTGATCGGCAATGACGCCTTCCAGGAAGTCGATATTATCGGTATTACCCGGCCCTGTACCAAACATAATTATCTTGTCAAGGATCCCAATGAACTTTGTGACACCATCAGGGAGGCCTTCTATATTGCTAGATCAGGCCGGCCTGGACCGGTTCTTATCGATCTGCCAAAGGATGTTACAATGGGAAAGCTTACGTTTAACGAGCCGAAGCCTATTAAAATGCAGACTTACCGGCCAACCTATGAACCGCATCCGGGACAGATCGCCAAGGCATGCAAACAGATACTTAAGGCGAAGAGACCCGTTCTCTATATCGGAGGTGGGGTCATTTCCTCCAACAGTAATGAGGAATTGACCGAACTCGCCACCAAGCTGAATATACCTGTTGCCATGACTCTTATGGGACTGGGGGGATTTCCCGGTACCCATAAACTGTCAATGGGTATGCTGGGCATGCACGGCACTTATTACTCAAACATGGCTGTATCCAAATGTGACCTTCTGATTGCTGTAGGCGCAAGGTTTGATGATCGTGTTACGGGTAAGCTTGATGAATTTGCCCCGAAAGCAAAGATTATCCATGTTGATATTGATCCGACTTCGATCAGTAAGAACGTTAAGGTTGATATTCCTATAGTGGCTGACTGCAAGCATGCCTTAACAGCCATGAACAGATGGTTTGATGTCAATGAGGACTTCAAGGCGGATGAGCATTCAGAGAAACTCGCTCCATGGCTCGATGATATCAAGGAATGGAAAAACAAGCATCCACTTGGTTATGTCGAGGAGGGAGACATTATTAAACCCCAGTTCGTGGTTCAGAAGCTTCATGAATTGACCAAAGGCGATGCAATCATCACAACCGAGGTTGGGCAGAACCAGATGTGGGCTGCACAGTTCTATCACTTTAACCACCCACGGCACTTTATGACCTCGGGCGGGCTGGGGGTTATGGGATATGGTTTCCCCGCTTCAATCGGAGCCCAGATGGCTGCTCCGGGCAAAACCGTAATAGATGTTGCCGGTGATGGATCGATCCAGATGAACATCCAGGAATTGGCTACGGCCCGACAGTATAAATGTCCGGTCAAGATTGCCATTCTGAATAATGCCTACCTGGGGATGGTCAGGCAGTGGCAGGAACTTTTTTACGATAAGCGTTATGCCGGCACTGATCTTGAAGTGCAGCCTGATTTTGTTAAACTGGCAGAGGCGTATGGAGCCGTCGGCCTGAGGGCAACCAAGGTAAGTGAAGTCGTGCCGGTTATTAAAGAGGCGCTGGCAACGGACAATACAGTTATAATGGACTTTGTCATTGCGAGGGAGGAAGGAGTTTTCCCAATGGTTCCTGCCGGTAAGGCGACGACCGAAATGCTTCTGGCATAAGCTGTTACAAAGATTATCCCGGTAAATTTTATATAAAAAAGGAAAGCAAGATGAAACATACCATTTCTGTTTTATTGCAAAACAAACCCGGTGTCCTGTCCAGGGTTACAGGTCTTTTCAGTGGACGTGGTTTTAATATCGAAAGTCTCAGCGTGGCCGAGACCCTTGATACCGGAGTGTCATGCCTGACGCTGGTCACCCGCGGGCCGGATCCGATCATTGAGCAGATAACCAAGCAATTACATAAACTGATTGACGTTATCAAGGTTGTTGATATCAGTGAGTCGGATTATGTTGAGCGTGAAATGGTTCTTATTCGCGTCAAGGCGGAATCCCATACACGAGCGGAAGTTTTGCGTATTATCGATATTTTCAGGGGCAAGGTTGTGGATGTCAGTCCTAAAAGTTATGCTGTTGAGATTACCGGCCCCCAGAGTAAAATCAAGGCAGTAATTGATATTCTCAAACCTATCGGTATTCAGGAGATTGTCCGGACCGGAACAATTGCCATGGCAAGGGCAAAGAAGTCATAAACGGGATTTTATAAATTTAACCCCATAATGATGAGAGTTGATCTCGGTCATTCATCAGTTGGTTAAACAGACGGGATTGTCTTATCCGGGCTAAGTCCGGTTGGTTTTACACTTCAGCCTGGACCTGCATCGCGATTACATCGTAGGTCCGAAAGCGGCTGACTGAAAATATTCC
>JAFDCR010000152.1 GCA_019312685.1 Deltaproteobacteria bacterium
GATGCGCTTGCCGTCGGGGCTGCAGGATTCACGCCGCTGCCGTATAAGCTCTTTACCATCACGGCAGGGGCTTTCAAGATAAATTTTGTTACCTTCACCCTCGTGTCGCTTGTGTCGCGTTCCGCCCGCTTTTTTCTGGTCGCAGCCCTGATATACAAGTTCGGCGCACCTGTCAGGCATTTCATTGAGCGTTATTTCAATATTCTGACTATTTTATTTTTTATTCTGCTGTTTGGAGGGTTTCTGGTCATCAAACTGTTTTTTTAAGATGAGAAATTTTAAAAAATCGGCTAGAGTCTGCCACTGTTAACCAGCATGGTAATAGTAAATAGTGTAAAACAGCTTGGAGGAATATCCATGTCAGCCCATGACGAACATGCCCATCATGAACCTGAAGATGAAAGTATTGGAGTGAAGGTCGGGATATTTTTTATTCTGGTTCTGGTGGCAATTTATTTCATTTCCTTATAATTTGTCTACCATACATTTGGGAGCGAATTTCAAACCTGTTTCAAGCAAGGATGATATTATTTGTTCATTTCTTTGTCGTCAAACGAAACGTGACGACGATTGACAACTTGCATAAAGAAACGAACCAAAGAAGGTGCAGCCGTTCACTTGTCCCGCTTTCAGCGGGATTCCCTGCGCTGCTCGTTAAAAGCAGGCGACTCGAAATGTCGCTTCGCTCGGCCCGAGCCGCTTTTCTGCTTTTTACTCCACTGCTCGGCTTCGTGAAATGGCAAAAACTCCCCAAAATATCAAACCTATAAAAGGCTAAGTTTTTTCAGTTGCTTTTATAATTTTTATTGACAGCTTCTTTCTTGAATCTGTCAGAATTTCATTTTGATTATAACAACTTTGGTTCACACACAATTATTTACTTCAAAGTTCAGCAAGTTCACGGACCTTTGCCATTGTCTCGTCTATGTCAAAGGTGAGGATCTGTCTGTCCTGCACGATACATTTTCCGTCAATAATGACATCGCTGACATCGCCGCCGCCGGCAGCGTAAACCAGCAGATCAGGATGGTAAAAGGGCTGCAGGTGCGGCTGCATAAGGTCCAGCAAAATAATATCCGCCTTCCTGCCAACAGCCAGAGTACCGATCTCATCTGCCAGCCCAAGTGCTGCAGCACCCCCGGTAGTGGCCATTTCCAGAACAGTCCTTGCCGGGAGGGCGGTCGGATCAAGATCTTTTACCTTGTGGAGCTTGGCACATATATCCATTTCAAAAAACAGGTCCAGGCTGTTGTTACTGGCGCAGCCGTCTGTTCCCAGTCCCACTGAAATCCCTGCAGCAATCATTTTTTTGAGTGGGGCAATGCCCGAGCCGAGTTTCATGTTGCTCTGGGGACAGGATGCAACCTTTGCACCGCTTCCGGCAAGGATGTCAATCTCTTCGTCATCCAGCCAGATACAGTGGACGCAGACGGTGGCTTCATCGAGAATACCCAGACTCTCCAGGTAACGGACCGGCGTAGTGGAGTGGTGGTCCCTGATCTGGGCCACTTCAGTTTTTGTTTCAGCCAGATGGACGAAAAGCATGACATTTTTCTGCCTGGCCGCTTCTTTAGCCTGCTTCAGGGTCTCGGGAGAACATGTATAAGGTGAATGGCAGAAAATTGCAGGGGTGATTAAGGCATTCCGGTCCTGCCAGCGGCCAATGAAGTGTTCTGCGGCCTCAACATTCAGGGCCGGGTCGGGAACACCGGGAGCCGGGAAATCGATGACTCCCTGGGCGATAACAGCACGTATGCCGCAGTCAACAAAGGCATCTCCGACGATATCCTCCAGGAAATAACCGTCCGCAACAGTCGTGGTGCCGGACAGGATCATCTCGGCTGCCGCAAGCTTTGCACACCAGTAAACCATTTCCTCGTTGACGGATTTTGCTTCGGCCGGAAAAATATGCTCATTGAGCCAGGTCATCAGCTCCAGATCGTCGGCCATTCCCCGGAACAGACTCATGGGCGCATGGGTATGGGTGTTTACCAGGCCCGGCATGGCCAGGCGGCCGGAAGCGTCAATTATTCTGCCGGCAGAAGAGGTGCCGGGAAAATCGGCCATAGGCCCCAGCCCGGAAATTACCCCCTCTCTGATGGAGACGAACCCTTTTTCAATAAGCTCTGTCCCACTGTGGCTCAGCAACAGGATGGAGCAGTTTTTTATCAGGATATCGTGAAGCATAATCTGTATCGCCTTATGTTAAAAAACGGCTAGAAATCGATTATTCTCTGGCATTGCAGAACTACTGCTGTAAGATATGGATACCACGTATGTGGCCGCAAAGTATAGTGTAAATATGAACCGGCCGCTAACTTAGTATACATTGAGGATCTGACCGCAATGGAAAAAGAGAAAATCAAGGTTCTGTTTCTGTGCACCGCCAATGCGGCCCGCAGCCAGATGGCGGCCGGGATTGTAAAACATGATTTCCCTGACAGCATTGAGACGTACTCGGCCGGGACCAATCCGAAGGAGGTAAGCCGCCTGGCCATCATGGTCCTTGACGAGATTGGGATAGATATCAGCAAGGAAACCTCGGACCATCTGGATAAATACAAGGATATGCAGTTCGATTACGTTATCACCCTGTGCGACGATGCCAATGAAAACTGCCCGGTTTTTTTCGGTGGGACCAAGAGGCTGCACATGGGATTTGTCGATCCGCCCCACTCCAATGAGCCGACCGAGGAAAACCTGCTCCAGTTCAGGAATGTGCGTGATGCAATCCACTACAAGATGAAAAATTTTTTTGAGGCTGAAATATCACGAAAATGAAAAAGATTGTTCAAGAAGAACTGCCGGAACAGCAGGAAAAAAAACTTGCCTTTCTGGACAGGTACCTGACCCTGTGGATTTTCCTGGCAATGTTTGTCGGGGTGGGCGGTGGTTATTTTTTCCCCGGCATTAAGGATGTCATCAATAGATTTCAGGTGGGAACCACCAACATACCCATTGCCATAGGCCTCATCCTGATGATGTACCCCCCTCTGGCCAAGGTGAAATACGAGCAGCTGCACCTGGTATTCAAGAATGTCAGGGTGCTGACCCTGTCACTTGTGCAGAACTGGCTGATAGGCCCGGTTCTCATGTTTCTGCTGGCCATAGCCTTTCTTTCCGGCCACCAGGAGTATATGGTCGGTCTCATCCTTATCGGCCTGGCCCGCTGTATTGCTATGGTCATAGTCTGGAATGATCTGGCCAGGGGTGACACCGAGTACTGTGCCGGACTGGTGGCGTTCAATTCCATCTTCCAGGTCCTTTTCTTCTCCTTCTACGCCTACCTGTTTATTACCGTTATACCCGGGTGGCTCGGTATGGCTGGGTCGGTGGTTGAGATTACCATGGGCGAGATTGCCAAATCCGTGTTTATCTATCTCGGCATCCCTTTTCTTGGCGGCATGTTTTCACGTCTCATCGGTATCAAGACCATGGGCAGGACCTGGTACGAAGAAAAATTCATTCCCAAAATCAGCCCCATGACCCTGATAGCCCTGCTCTTCACCATCCTGGTCATGTTCTCTCTTAAAGGTGAAATCATTGTCCAGCTTCCTTTTGATGTTATCCGGATTGCCATACCACTGGTGATCTACTTCATTGTCATGTTTCTGGTCTCCTTCTACCTTTCCCTCAAGGTCGGCGCCACCTATGAACAGTCAACCACCCTGAGCTTTACCGCGGCCTCGAACAATTTTGAGCTGGCAATCGCGGTGGCGGTGGCGGTTTTCGGCATCAATTCCGGCCAGGCCTTTGCTGCCGTGATCGGCCCCCTGGTGGAAGTGCCGGTGCTGATCAGCCTGGTGACCGTGGCTTTGAAATTCAAAGAGAAATACTACCCCCATGCGGTGGAAACACCGACAGGCATCTGCCATGTTTCGTGTAAACAATAATATATGAAACATATATAAAGGTCAGAAGATGCATCAGAAACAGATACTTGTTGTAGAAGACGAAGAAGATATTCTCGAATTGGTAGTATTCAACCTTAAGAAGGAAGGCTATCAGGTAATAGGTGTTTCTTCGGGAGAGGAAGCCCTGCATGAAGCAAGATACCAAACGCCGGACCTGATAGTCCTTGATTTAATGCTGCCTGGTGTGGATGGTTTTGATGTATGTAAATCATTAAAAAGTGACCCTAAAACAAAAGCAGTTCCTGTCATTATGCTCACTGCCAGAAGTGAAGAGTCTGATATAGTAGTCGGGCTTGAACTGGGGGCTGATGATTACCTGACAAAACCATTTAGCCCAAGGGAACTAATTGCCAGGATCAGGGCAATTCTGCGGCGTTTTAATACAGGTGTTTCAAGTCAAGAAATTTTACTTAAAGTACATGATATTGAAATTAACCCAAAGCGCCATGAAGTAAAAGTTTCGGGAAATCAAATCAATTTTACCTCAACAGAATTCCGTATATTACGCTTGTTGGCTGACAGACCGGGCTGGGTATTTACTCGGGACCAGATAGTGGCCGCAGTTCATAACCAGGAGTATGTTGTAAGCGACCGCTCGGTTGATGTGATGGTCGTTGGCTTACGGAAAAAGTTAGGTGCGTCCGGTAAACTTATTGAAACGGTTCGTGGTGTAGGTTATCGGATGAAAGGGTAATTATGAAGAGGAAAAGGCTTCTATGGAAATTGTTTCCAATTCATCTGCTGATAACTGTTATTGCCCTTATAGCTTTATCAATATATGCATCAAATTCTCTCCAAAGGTTTTTTCTTAATACGTCATTTGCAGACTTGGAAGCCAGAGCTTTACTGGTGGAGAGTGAAGTCAAGAGATTGCTTTCCGAAAATAAACCTGAACAGTTAAATGATTACTGTATAAGACTCGGCCAGAAAGCCTCGACACGAATAACAGTAATACTCAAATCCGGCAAAGTGGTTGCTGATTCCCTGCAGGAGCCCGGGAAAATGGAAAACCATGCCCAGCGGGTGGAAGTAATGCAAGCCCTGGAAGGAGGTACCGGCTCTTCAATCCGTTTCAGTAATACATTGAAGGAAAAAATGATGTATGTGGCTGTGCCGCTTTTTCAGGAAACACCACCTATTGAGAAAGCAAAAGTTAATGGTGTGTTGCGGGTGTCAATTCCCATAACTTCATTTGACCAGGTTCTAAAAGAAGTGTATGGCAGAATTGCTGTTGGCAGCCTGGTTATAGCTTTTATCACTGCAATTATAACTTTGATTGTATCTCGGCGTCTCAGCCGTCCTTTGGAAGCAATCAAGCGCTCAGCCGAACGTTTTGGGAGGGGTGATTTCAGCCAACAGCTCTCTGTCAGGAATGACACCTTATCTATATCCCTGGAAGTCGCAAGTTTAGTTGAAACTATGAATCGAATGGCTGAACAGCTTAATGAAAGAATTACAACAGTAGAAAGACAGCACCAGCAACTTGATGCAGTTTTTGCCAGTATGGTTGAATCTGTGATAGCAATTGACAGGTCAAAAAATATCATCAGCATCAATCAGGCAGCATCCGAGTTGTTTAAGGTCCCGCCATCAGCAATACAGGGAAAAAATATTAGGGAGATATTTGGTGAAAGCGACATTTTGAATTTTGTAGAAAGAACTATGGCCGGATATAAAACTGTAGAGGATGATATAATTTTTAGAGATCAAGAAGATAAAGTATACCACTTGCAGGCTCATGGAACCAGATTGCGAAATCTAGGAGGTCAGCATTATGGAGCGCTGATTGTTCTTAACGATATTACCCGTCTGCAGAAATTAGAAGAGATAAGGAGAGATTTTGTTGCCAATGTTTCCCATGAACTTAAAACCCCGATCACAGCAATAAAGGGATTTGTAGAAACACTCCAGGATGGGGCACTGGAAGACCCGCAAGATACAAAACGGTTTTTAGAAATTATTAATAAGCAGACAGACAGACTCAATAGTATAGTCGAAGACCTTCTAACCCTGTCACGTTTGGAACAGGATGAAAAAGGTATGGCGGAGCTTGATTTCAGAAATCAAAGTCTCAATCGTATTCTTCAGTCTGCAGTGGATGCCTGCAAAATAGATGCGGCAGATAAGGATATTGTAATTAATTTAATTTGCCCTGAAGAACTTTATGTTTCTATTAATGCCCCTCTTTTTGAGCAGGCAGTTATTAATTTAATTGTGAATGCCATTAGGTACAGCGAAGAAAATAACAAAGTTGATATTTCGGCAAGTCGTGAAAATGGTGAAACTATTATTACTGTTCGTGACTTTGGTGTTGGTATTGCTGAAGAGCAGCTGCCGAGGTTATTCGAGCGTTTTTACCGGAGCGATAAGGCACGAAGCAGGAATCTAGGAGGCACAGGTCTCGGGTTGGCTATTGTCAAGCATATTGTCCAAGTGCATAAAGGCAGCGTGGCCGTTGACAGCACACTTGGAGAAGGCACAGTTTTTAGTATCAGGCTGCAGGAAAACCGTATGGTTTAATTACTTTCAATTTTATGATGGGTAAAGGAAAAGCTGATCATATGGCAAGTTGTTAAGTTTAAAAAAAGTGCTTTTTAACAAATTTTTTATATAATCCTCATAAAAATCTAACAATAAGGGAATAATAGTAATCAACATTGAAAATGGCTCAAGGCCAAACACATGTTAAAGAAATTAAGGTAAAGTATATGAAAAACATCATTCAGGATTTATTCGGCAAATCGCCCTTTGGTCCCTTGGTAGAGCATACAAAAAAGGTCCATGAATGTGTGGAATTGATTAAGCCGCTCATGGAGGCCTTGGTCAATGAGGATTATGATGAAATCCGGAAGATTCAGGACCGGATCTCAAAGTTGGAGTATGAGGCCGACACCATCAAGCATCAGGTGCGTGAGTATCTGCCACGCCGCTATTTCATGCCGGTTGAACGGGTCGAACTCGAAAGGTTCATAGGCAGCCAGGATAAGATAGCAGACAAGGCTGAAGACTTTGCCGTAATTCTGACCCTCCGCAAGACAAAACTCCATCCCGAGATAATGGACAAGTTTTTTGATTTTGTTGACCAGGTTTTTCAGTGCACCGGAACCCTTCTTGGGGCAGCGGTTGAGCTGAAAAACCTTGCCGAAGTCTCTTTCAGCGGCGCGGAGGCCAAACATGTTCTGGATATTCTCAAAGGGCTCAATGAAGAGGAATGGAAGGCGGACCGTTTGGCCCGCAGCCTGAGTAAGGATATCTATCGGCTTGAAGGCCAGGTCGATCCCATCACCATCATTTTTTATGAAAAAATGCTTCTTACCCTTGGATCCATTGCCAATGAGGCTGAGAACGCCGGCGACATGCTCAGGACCATGATCGTCAAATAACTTTCTTTTACCATCACCAACTGATCCATGGATATTATAATAATAGCCATTATCGCCCTGCTCGGGTTCTATATGGCCTGGAATATCGGCGCCAACGATGTGGCCAATTCCATGGCCGATGCGGTAGGGTCCGGGGCACTGTCCGTAAAAAAAGCGGTAATTGCCGCGGGACTATGTGAATTTGCCGGTGCGGTCCTTGTCGGCTCGCATGTAACAGACACGATCCGTAAAGGTATTGTTGATCCCGCAGCTCTGGCATCCATGCCAGGCCTGGCAGAAGGCGAACCTGCCGCCCTGCTGGTTATCGGCATGGCAGCCGCCCTGCTTTCCGCCGCAATATGGCTTCATTTTGCCACCTGGATGGGTATGCCGGTCTCCACCACCCATTCCATTGTCGGTGCTGTTGCCGGTTTCGGCATTGTGGCAGCAGGGGTCGGTTCAGTCAACTGGGGCAAGATGGGCCAGATAGTGGCAAGCTGGTTCATCTCCCCTTTTGCCGGCGGGCTTATGGCCTTTATTATCTTTAAGATTATCAGCAGGCTGATTCTTGGTAGTGAAAAGCCGGTCAAAGCGGCAATCAAAGTTACGCCGTATATTGTTTTCTTTTTGGCCATGGTGGTGACACTTGCCACAATCTATAAAGGCCTGAAACATGTGCTCAAGGGAGTTGACTGGATGACCGACACCCATTCTCTGGTTATTGCCCTGGTGATCAGTGTAATTGCAACCATTGTTTCAAGGATTCATGTGAAAATGAAGCTGGTGGGAAAGGATACGTTGCCGCTTCATGAACAGCTTGAACAGGTTGAGGAGGTCTATGTGCCCCTGGTGATTATCAGTTCCTGTGCTGTCGCCTTTGCCCATGGTGCCAATGACGTAGCAAATTCGGTTGGCCCCCTGGCCGCCGTGGCAAATATCCTGAAAACAGGAACCGTGGAAATGAAGGTGCCGGTGCCCCTCTGGATCCTGATGCTTGGCGGCGGCGGCATTGTGGTCGGTCTGGGGACCTATGGCTACCGGGTTATGTCAACAGTCGGCACCAAAATTACCGAGATCACCCCTACCCGTGGAGTGGCTGCCGATATTGCCGCCACAGCCACGGTTCTTGTCTGCACCCGCATGAAACTGCCGGTCTCAACAACGCATACCCTGGTCGGCGCCATCATGGGTATCGGCCTGGCCCGCGGTCTTGCCGGTATTGACAGCCGTATTGCCAAAAAGATCTTCAAATCATGGCTGATTACCGTGCCTGCCGCAGCCATAGTCTGCATCGTTCTCTTTCTGATCGGGCGGGCACTGATGCTTGATTTTGTTGTTGGGTTAGTTTTATCAGCAGGATAGGATGGCTTCCTAAAATGCTGCTCTGCTGTGTCGTGACAGGCACATGCAATGCTCGACATACCTTTAGTATGCCTGCGCTCACGTGACACTATCACTCCTTGCATATCAACATTTTATTTTGCCATTATATGTCATTTGGAAAAATTATATTTTGTGAGTTTTCTTTTTTGCTTCTTGTATCAGACTTCTCAGGAGTTTCAGGTTTTCGATATCTGCCTTGAGGTCTTTTTCTTTGGGGGTTTCCAGCACCATGGGATGGTCGGCAAAGCGGGGGTCGTTCATGAGAAGCCTGAATCCTTCCAGGCCGATTTCTCCCCTGCCGATATGTTCATGACGGTCAACCCTTGATCCCAGGCCCTTTTTTGAATCGTTCAGGTGGAAGAATTTAAGCCGGTCCAGACCGATTATCCTGTCAAAGGCTGCAAAGGTCTTCTCATATTCCGCTGCTTTCCTGATGTCATATCCTGCTGCAAAGGCATGACAGGTATCAAAACAGACAGCCAACCGATGACTGGAGGCTGAATTATCAAGCACATATGCCAGCTCTTCAAAGCTTGCCCCAAGACCTGTGCCCTGTCCTGCGGTAGTTTCAAGCAGAACCGTGACCGACCGAGCTTCATCAGCCATTGCGAATGCCCGGTCAAGATAAGCGGTCAGCTGCGTAAGTCCTTGTTCTATGCCGGAACCGACATGGGAGCCGGGGTGCATAATTAGAAAGGGTACCGAGAGCTGGTCGGCTCTGCGGATCTCCTCGGCAAAGGCAGCGACCGCCATGTTTGCCTTCTTTTCGTCAGGGTTGGCCAGGTTGATGAGATAAGAGTCGTGTACTGCAACAGGTCCTCTGCCCCATTCTTCCCATTTTTGGTTGAAATCTTCAATTTCAGCGTGGGTCAGCTCAGGTGCCCTCCATTGCCGTTGGTTTTTCGAGAAGATCTGCAGGGCCTGCCCCTTAACAAGGGTAATCCGCTCAAAGGCCATGGGCAGGCCTCCCTCAATGGACATGTGGGCTCCCAGCAGTGGCATTAATTCACCTCAATAAAAAGTTTGCTTTTCCAGAATAGTATATTTTTCTATTTTATCAGGGAAGTGTAAACTATCTTGTTGACCGGAAAACCAAAAAATTATAGGGTATTGAGTTGTTATTATGATTATTGCATAAATTTATCTGTCAGCGAAGAGCCCTTACCAGGAGGACCCCGATGAATGCAAAGATGATAAAAGGCCGAAAGATTGTTATTGGGGCCTTGATATTCTTGCTTGCTTTAATCTTCCAATTTGCTGCTACCGCCCAGTCCTGCGAGGAACGGGAGGTAATGCTGCAGAAGTCCGTTACTGTCGAGGACTACGAAAAATTTATTAGTGATAACAGTCCCTGCGAGTTGGCCTTTGTTGCTGTGCAGCGTCTTGCCGCGTCCGATGTCAATGATAAAAACTGGGCTGCCGCTGCAGCAGTCTATAAGAAATATAAAGCAAGCTTTCCTTCCATGGCTGAACGGTTTAACAAGATAATAAGCCTGCTGGAAGCCCCGGTGGAATATTTAAAGAACGGACCGGTTGAAGGCGGAGTAAATAGCAGGGGCTCTGAGTTCAGGCCGGTTATTTCCGCTGACAGCAAGACCCTCTATTTTACCCGGAACCGGGGGGAAGATGCCGGCGGTGAGGATATTTACTATGCTGCCAAAAAGCTTCGAGGATGGCAGAATGCTGACAATATCGGCCCTCCAGTCTCAACGCCGGACCATGAGATGATCCTTGGAATTTCTGCAGACAATAACACAATTACCCTGATGGGAAACTATCCTGATTCATTCGGACGCGGAGATATCTTTTATGCTGAAAAGGGCAAACAGTGCTGGTCGGAAATAAAGCATTATCCCGCCCCGATAAACACGGAGCATTTTGACAGCGACGCCATGCCGGTTGCAGACGGCAAGAGTATGCTGCTGGTGTCCGACCGGCCTGGCAATACCGGATCGTTTAAAGAAAAGGGAACATTGTTCCATGGTGGTTATGCCGGCAATACAGATATCTACGTCTATACCGAAACACCGTCAGGTGAAGGGAAGCTTATCAATCTCGGCCCAACAATAAATACCCCCTTTGCTGAGTATTCACCGTTCCTGCATCCGGACGGCAGGACATTATACTTCAGTTCAGAAGGCCATTACGGACTTGGCGGCCTTGATGTCTTTGTGTCCTTCCGGGAAAACAGATCATCTTGGACCGAGTGGAGCGAGCCGGTGAACCTCGGCAAGGAGGTAAACGGCCCCTATAATGATTGGGGATTCCAGATCACCACTGAAGGCGACAAGGCATACTATGCCACCTCGGAAAAGAAATCAGAATGCTGGGAAGGGGATATTTCCTCACCCCAGATAGGATGCGGCCCCAGTGATATTTTCATTACCGATCTACCGGCTGCAGCAAAACCGCGCGTTGCAGTTGCTGTTTTCGGAAAGGTTATGGACCCGGATAAGAAGCCCCTGAGAGCCCGGATTCGCTGGAATGACCTGACCCAGAACAAGCCGGCCGGTGAAGCCAATAGCGATTGGCGTACAGGTGATTATTTTATTGTTCTGCCGGCAGGCCATAAGTACGCATATTATGCGGAAAAGAAGGGTTACATGGGTGCCTCTGAAACCCTCGACTTTACTGGTATCGATACATATACTGAGTATCAGCATGATATTATTCTCTACCCCATTGAGAAACTGGTGGACGAGAAGATCACTATTAAAGTGAATAATATCTTTTTTGACTTTGATAAGTCGACCCTGAGACCAGAATCCTACCTTGAATTGGACCGCTGGGTGAAAGTGTTTAAGAATAATCCCGACCTTAATGCCGAAATTCATGGACATACATGCTGGATAGGCACCGAGGAATATAACCAGGGACTTTCTGAAAGGCGTGCTACAGCAGTCATTAACTACCTGGTTTCAAAAGGGGTGGCCAAGGAGAGACTCACCATGATCGGGTTTGGTGAGACAAAGCCGCTTGCATCGAATGAGACCAGGAAGGGGCGGGAGACTAACAGGCGAGTCGAAGTTTTATTCACCAAGTGAGTTGCCGGATATATCCATTTTCTGCGTTATCACCTGTTTGGCATGGGAGACCATAGCCCAACAGGTTCTTCCTTGAAGCTGAATATATCCGACACTCACTGAATAGTTTTGGGGTTCACAAAATAAGGCGATTTCATGTGGGGATAGATTGAGAAATCTGTCCCTTTTTTTATTGGTTTTTATTGTTTGGGTTTTATAATCTTTTCCCTTGATCCCTTGATCCCTTGATCCCTTGATCCCTTGATCCCTTGATCCCTTGATCCCTTGATCCCTTGATCCCTTGATCC
>JAFDCR010000153.1 GCA_019312685.1 Deltaproteobacteria bacterium
AAAAACTTAGATAAACAAACAAGAGTTAGAAAGTTTATGTCAGCAGCAAGAGCTGCCGGTAAATACAGACAAAAAGCACAGATTGATGAACCTCAGATCAGAGGTAGAACACCTAAGTCTGAGGCATCAATTAATGGTGTATTTTTACCAAGTCAAGGAGATCGGATCGGCAGAGGTGGTTATAACGCTTATGCACGGGGACCAGGCTTTGGATCATCCTTTGTTTAAACCTGACTGAACACAACCTTCTTTGGTTGATTCTGGTACTTACCTTTTCTCATCTTGTAATCAACTTCGCATTCTGTACCACGGAAGAAAAGCAGTTGGCAGATACCTTCGTTTGCATAGATGCGATTGAAAAGTCCTGTGCAGTTACTGATTTCAAGCGTAAGGTACCCCTTCCACTTTGCTTCCGCCGGGCTGATATTCACCAGAATTCCTGAACGTGCATAAGTGCTTTTTCCTACTGCAACAACTGTTACATCTTTTGGCAAGCTAAGGTATTCTTCTGCAACTCCTAAGCAGTAACCATATGGTGGCAAAAGAAAATACTTTCCTTTTTCATCTGTTAGCAGCTCAGCCGGTTTCAGAATATCCTGATCAAAATCTTTTGGATCGCAGTCACCACTTTGAACCTTACCGAATATCAAGCATTGCTTGGGAGACAAACGAATGTCATACCCATATGAACTAAGACCGTAACTAAGTAAACGACGACCACTTTCTTCATTTACCAGATAATCTGTAAAAGGCTTGATCATCGGATCCTTTTGAAGGGAAAGCTCTTTGATTTCCTTGTCGCAGAGTAGGCTCATAGTTTTTATAAAGCTTTGATATCTTAACAAATCAGATAAGAATCCTGCCTTTATTTTTGAAAATGTTTACAAAATTTTCCGTATGCGAATCATCAAAGTCCTGGGGTTGCAAGTAAACAACAAATGAACAACATGTACTTCTTTCCACGATCTTGTCATCAGCCAAGAAGTGTTGACCAAGGATAGGCCTGGTTCTTAAGATGCAAACAGGGTGGTCAAAAATATCCTGTGCATATAGAAACATATCAGGAGCATTGGAAAAAAACACAGCCTGATCAAATTCCCTTTCAATCCATTTTCTTTTCATCGTCTTCCACCACACCGAATGGCTGGCCGTAAGAGTAGGAGATAAGCCCCTTGTCTTAATCCACCGTTCTCTCTTGGCATTCCAGAAGTAAGATCCCCCTGGTGGAAATAGATAAACATTTCCAAACCATTTTTTTACATTTAGACCATCATCAGCAATAGTGTAATAGTTTTCTGCACACACATATTCATTAGCTTTGTCTGAACTTGCGGGATCTAATGTAATCCCATCCATTAAAGTATGTGCAGCAGTAATGATATCTGGATTTGAAATCCAATCATAATGCTCGGTTTTTTTATTCTTGATAAAGGCTGGCATTAGTTTTCAGAAAGTTTGTTGTAACAAATTTCGAAATATTTTATGCCCTTGTCATCATTAATGATATAACCTGCTTTTTCTTCAGGATTTATTTTTTGTCCAGCTTCAAGGATTCGACGAAAAGTTTCTGCAAGATCATGTTCGTTAAGTGTTTCATGATGTTCATAGATCGCATTTAATTCTTTGAAGGTCATAAAGAACATTGTGCGATCAGAGTCAGGCTGAAAACACATCAGCCCTGGACCTTCCGCCTCCCAGAACTTTATGTACATTGATCCCATATCTGAAAGGATCAGTTTCAAAGTAGCATCTAGAGCCTTTGCGCTCTCTTCCTCCATGCCCTTGGTAAGAATTGATTTGATTAACTTTTCACGTCTTGACATCTTTAATGAATCCTTGTTTAATAAGACTTTGTCGAATCTTGGGAAGTGGACGGTAAATAACTACAAGTTTTCCTGCCGCCCCTCTTTTCTTGACAAGCTTTCCATTTTCATCTCGCATTTTTTCAAGCTCTTCAGATCTTATCAAATATTCAGCAACACAGCGAAGCCTTCTTTTTAAATTTGGATTTGCTGTTGGAAACTTATTGCATATGGTATCAGCCTCCATGTTTTGAAATGCTAACCGAAGTTTATTGGCAAGACTTAAGCTCGGTGACTCATCGTTCTCTTGATAATCACGAACATTTTCCAGATAACGACGTAAGACTTTCGTATCGAAAGATCCGTTAGGTGGCAAAAACATTTCAACCTGTTGTATTAAACTTTCAGGAAGATGTTTCCTGTGGTTTAATACAGTTACTTTATTGATTTCCCAGCCTTCAAACCTGTTTCGTAAACTGTGCATTTGAACTCTACCTTTTACTCTTCCATGGTTTCATCTTCTTCATCCGCCAGGAAAAAAGCAGGGTTGTCAGGATTAGGTACATGGCTGTCCTTCTTCTCGCGTTTGTTCTGATACATTTTTTCTTTGACTTCAAATCCAGTTTCCTTAAAGTTTTTCGTATTAGCAGCGAAAGATTGAATCAACCTGTTCCATGGAATACGAATATAACGAACGGAACGGCCTTCAGGATCCAGGTTCACATAATGAACGCCATAGACCCAGCCCTTTGAACTGTTTTTTTTGCCGAGAGCAATCCAATTTCTAATGGTTTGATCGGAAACATTGAGTCTTTTGGCGCAATCTTCAGTTGAAAGGTATTCATCTGCAAAAAAATCAGGAGAAACCTGATCTGTTTCATCATTCTGGTAGCGAGAATGCCAGATAATCGCTAGAGTATTCTTGATGCTTTTTAGTTCATAAGCAATGTCTTCCAGTCCTTTGCGAAGTCCGTACTGCATCGTTGAATCAGCTTTTTTAAATGCTACCCTATAAGTAAAGAAACTGCTTTGCCATGGAAGACAACCAACAGAATTCTGGTCGAATTACGCCAGAGCAACTGGAAATGTTTAAACAACAAGCTAAAGAAATGGCAGTAGCTCAATTCATGGGTCAGCAGCAAAGCCCTAAAGGGGATACAAATGTTTCAAATAGCCGTGTACCCGAACAGAATAAGGAAATCTCTCCTGGAGTAATTTATGTACGCAGGAATTTAACAGTTGCAGAACTTCTTTTAATTCTTTTGATTTCATGCGGCATTGTCACGGGAATTCAAACAGGCTGGAATTTTATTTCAACTACCTTGCCACGTATTGAAATCAAAGTTAAATAATGAGATATACAGACTATAATTAAGTATAGATTTCAGTTCCCAAGGTGGCGAATAGGCGTATTACAGAACTACCTTCAATATTAGGCGTGGATCTTTCTGAACAAGATCTACTAACCTTGGTGCAAATTTTTGAAGTAGACCCCACCCTCAAGAATAAAAAAATTACTCTTTCAGAGTTTAAAAAATATCTTGACACTAGCTATGTGAAGAAAAGTAGTGTGCCTGCCAGCTCTTCTTCTACAGGAACTGCCGGTCAAATTGCCACGGACAGTGATTATATCTATGTATGCACAGCTACTGATCAGTGGAAACGCGCCAACCTTATTTCATGGTAAAAAGGTATGGCTTACGGAACTTTAAAAACTGACAACATTATTTTTACGGATGGTGGCTTAGATAAAAGTACCACAGTTTCAGGTTTATTTTATTCCGCTTCAGGAGACATAACATCTACTGGCACTATTTCTGGCAATACTGTTATCGGTAACTTCTTAACGGCGCCTGTCATTTCAGGAGGTACAGTCACCGGCACACTTGCAAATTTTTCCACTGTCTATGGTACTACCGTTTTTGGTAACTCAGGTCAATTTCCAAATATTACAGGTACCAGTGCTGTTTTTTCAACTGTTAGAGGTACAACTATTACAGGTACAACTGCAAATATTGCCACTGTCTCAGGTACAACTATTACAGGCACAACTGCAAATATTGCCACTGTCTCGGGTACAAGTGCTAGTTTTGCAACTATTACAGTTACAAATGCAAATATTACCACTGTCTCTGGTAATACTGTTACTGGTAACGCAG
>JAFDCR010000154.1 GCA_019312685.1 Deltaproteobacteria bacterium
GCAGCCTGCATGCCCTTCTCGCCGGTGCAGGCATTTGCCACACCGCTGTTTACCAAAACTGCCTGGGCCCTGCCCTGCCCGATTCTCTCCATGTCAAGCAGGACCGGCGCCGCCTTAACCCGACTGGTTGTAAAAACCCCGGCCGCCACCGCAGGGTCCTCGGAGAAAATCAGCCCGAGGTCCAGCCGGTCCTTCTTCCTGATCCCGGAAGCTACGGCTGAATATTTAAATCCCTTGATAATCACATTCCTTACCTGGTTCTACAGTGTTACATAAACTGCAAGAGTCTACTTCAGCCTGCCGTGGCATTTTTTATACTTTTTGCCGCTGCCGCAGGGACACGGATCGTTCCGGCCGATTTTCTCACCCTCTCTTTTGACGGGCTTCTGTTGGGTCTGCCCGGTCCCTTCACCGCCGCGGCTCAAACGCATCTCGCTCTGCTGCCGCTTCTTTTTCTCAATGGCCTCCCGGTCAACATCCTCTTCGCTGGCAAGCTGTATCCTGAATAGAGTCGCCAGTGTCTGCTGCTTGACGGTTTCAATCATGTTGGCAAACATTTCAAAACCCTCGCGCTTGTATTCATTCAGTGGATTCTTCTGGCCATAGCCCCGGAGGCCTATTCCTTCCTTGAGATGATCCATATTCAGAAGATGTTCTTTCCAATGGGTGTCAATCATCTGCAGAAAGATTACCCTTTCAAGATACCGCATTCCCTCAATACCGATATTCTCTTCCTGCTTTTCATAGGAGTGCCCGGCCTGCTGTATCAAAAGTTCCACGAATTTCTCATGATCCAGGTCCTGTTTTGCAGCTTCATCCCAATGAGGTTCTATCCCGATGGTGCTATGCAGACGTTCGTTGATTCCCCGCCAATCCCAATCAGGAGACGATACCTTCTGTTCAACAAACTCCGCGGAAATTGCTTCCATCTCTTCAGCAATTATATCTTCGATAACAGGCTTGACATCCTTACTTTCAAGGACTTCACGACGCTGCTTGTAGATGACCTCCCTCTGCTTGTTCATGACATCATCATATTCCAGCAGGTGCTTACGGATATCAAAATTGTGTCCTTCCACTTTCCGCTGGGCATTTTCAATGGCCCGGCTGATCATGTTGTGCTCAATCGGCTCATCCTCCTCCATGCCCAGCTTGTCAAGAACACCGGAAATCTTGT
This sequence comes from Deltaproteobacteria bacterium, assembly GCA_019312685.1. Classification (GTDB taxonomy): domain Bacteria; phylum Desulfobacterota; class Desulfobulbia; order Desulfobulbales; family BM004; genus BM004. Next base: position 1,178 of record JAFDCR010000154.1, read on the forward strand.
CCGAACCGAAAATCCGCAGCAGATCATCCTCCAGGGAAAGATAGAATCGGGAAGAACCCGGGTCACCCTGCCTTCCGGAACGGCCGCGGAGCTGGTTGTCGATCCGTCTCGACTCATGGCGGCTTGTGCCTAAAATATGCAGACCTCCGCAGTCCGGCACACCTTCCCCCAGCTTGATATCGGTTCCCCGGCCTGCCATATTGGTGGCAATGGTAACCCGGCCTTTTTGGCCTGCTTCCGCCACTATCTCAGCTTCTTTCTCGTGATGCTTGGCGTTCAGAACAGAGTGCTTGATGCCTTCTTTCTTGAGCATATTGGAGATCTTCTCTGATGTATCTATGGAAATTGTCCCCACCAGCACCGGCTGTCCTTTTTCATGCAGAGCCTTGATCTCCCTGATGACAGCCCTGTACTTGGCAGGGATGTTCTTGTAGATTGCATCCGGAAAGTCATCGCGTATCATTGTTTTGTGGGTCGGAATGATGACCACGTCAAGACCGTAAATTTTCTTGAACTCTGCTGCCTCTGTATCTGCCGTTCCCGTCATCCCGGCCAGTTTGTCATACAGGCGGAAGTAATTCTGGAAGGTAATGGAGGCCAGAGTCTGGTTTTCCCGCTCGATCTTGACGCCCTCCTTTGCCTCCAGGGCCTGATGCAGCCCATCACTGTAGCGGCGGCCCGGCATGGTCCGGCCGGTAAATTCATCAACGATTACCACTTCGCCGTCCTTAACCAGGTAGTCGACATCCCTCTGGAAGAGGAGATGGGCCTTCAGGGCCTGGTTCAGGTGATGCAGGTATTCAATGTTCTTCGGATCATATAGGTTTTCCACCTGGAGAAGTTTTTCACCCAGGGCCACTCCCTCCTCGCTCAATGATACTGCCCTTGACTTTTCATCAAGATTGAAATGTTCATCCCTCTTAAAGCGCGGAACAACCCCGTTGACCAAATGATAAAGCTCGGTCGATATATCGGCCGGACCGGAAATAATAAGAGGTGTTCTGGCCTCATCAATCAGGATGGAGTCTACCTCATCCACAATGGCAAAATTGAAATCCCGCTGGCAGTAATCCTTGATATCGAACTTCATATTGTCCCGCAGGTAGTCAAAACCGAACTCATTGTTGGTGCCGTAAGTCACATCTGCATTATAGGAATCCTGGCGCTCCTGGTCATTTTTTTCATGCAGGATAGTACCAGTGGTGAGCCCCAGAAAACGATAGATAGCTCCCATCCATTCCGCATCACGACGCGCCAGGTAGTCATTGACTGTTACGACATGGACTCCTTTACCTAACAGGGCATTAAGATAGACCGCAAGGGTTGAACAGAGGGTCTTGCCCTCCCCTGTCTTCATCTCGGCGATCTTCCCCTGGTGCAGAACAACACCGCCAACCAGCTGGACATCGTAATGTCTTTCACCTATTACCCTTCTGCCGGCTTCCCTTGTTACAGCAAACGCTTCAGGAAGCAGATCATCCAACAACTCTCCCTTGGCAATTCTTTCCTTGAAGGCAACCGTCTTGGCCGCCAGCTCGGCATCAGTCAGTTTCTGAATATCCGGTTCCAGGCTGTTTATCCTGTCGACCATCGGCTGAATCTGTTTCAGAACTCTTTCATTCTTGCTGCCGAATATTTTTGTTAATGCAGAACCTATCATTTAGTTTCAACTCCGAGGTTGATGACTCTATTGCAGTCTTTAATTTTTATAAGAATAGCTGAGACCGACAAATATGAGGACGCTATAAATCTTTCTCCCATATCAGGGCTTCCTCATTGCAGTCCGGGAATTTGGAGCATTGAATGCAGTCGCTCCAGACCTTATGCGGCAGTTCTGACTTGTCAATATCCCTGAAGCCCAGTTTCCTGAAGAAGTCGGGCTGATAAGTCAGGGTAAAAACCTTTGTTATGCCATAGGAATCTGCTTCTGCCAGCGCCTTGTCCACAAGCTGTCTTCCCACTCCCTTGTTGTGGTATTCATCAATGACAGCCAGGGACCTGATCTCCGCCAGGTTGTCCCAGCAGATGTGAAGAGCACAGACACCCACCAGTTTTTCCTGGTCAGGGTCATCCTCTTCCTTCTCCACAAAAACACTGAAATCCCTCAACTGGTCATAGAGGGAACTCAGAGAGCGTCCCAGCAGTAAATCCTTGTCAGCATAATACTGCAGCAGATCATAAATTTTCTTTATATCGCCCATACGGGCATTTCTGATCATAGCCTTATATTCCTCAAAATTTCACTACTCATATAACAATTATTGCAGGCCTTTCTTGTATGAAGCAAGCGAAATATTCACTCCAGGCAAAACTTTGCGGCGCCATCTTACTCCGAGAGCAGGACAGGGTCAAGCTCTGTAATGATGAACAGATAAACTACCCAGGAGGAAGAAGTATTGTCTGGCCGGTCCAGATACCCAGCAGAAACATCCAAAGAAGAATACAAAACAGCACAGCTCCGACTCCAAGCAGTCCTCCCCAGGTGAGCTCGAATTTAATTTTCTTTTTCTTCCTGCTTTTCGTCCGTGCCATTTCTGCAGCTGTAGTGAATGGACCCAATAACCAATATCAGGTCTTTATTCTTTTCCCCTGGAAACCTTGTCCCCTTGATCCCTCGAATCCTTTATTTTTACATGCTTTCCGGCGCGGAAAGACCGACTACCCGCAAACCGTTATGGAAAACAATGCGCAGTGATTCAGCAAGCCAGAGCCTTGCCTGGGTAAGTTCCATATCATCGGAAATAACAAGGTGCCTGTTATAATAACTGTGGAACTGGCCCGCCAGATCCATGAGAAAGAAGATAATCCTGTGCGGTGACAGGTCAAGGGCTGCGGTTTCAACTAATTCAGGAAAAGAAGCAAGAGACTTGAGCATATTCATCTCTTCAGGCAGTGACAGGCGACTCAGTGCAGCTTCTTCCAGGGGAATCCTTGTAATATTTCTTTCCACAGCTTTTTTCTGGATACTTCGCAGCCGGGCATTGGCATACTGGACATAGAAAACAGGATTCTCCTGGCTTTCCCTGGTGGCCAGATCAAGGTCAAACTCCAGCTGGCTGTCCGCCTTTCGCATCAGAAAGAAAAACCTGATCACATCCGGACCCACCTCGTCAAAAAGTTCATCCACCGTGACAAAATTGGCCTTTCGAGTGGACATTTTCACCTGTTTCCCTTCACGGGTCAGGGTGACAAACTGATGCAGAACCACGGTCACCTTTGAATCATCATAACCGAGGGCCTGGATGCCGGCCAGCACATCCGGTACCGTAGCAATATGGTCCGAACCGAAAATATTTACCAGCCAGTCAAATCCCCGCCTGAATTTCTCCCTGTGATAGGCGATATCAGGCAGTCGGTATGTAGGTTCTCCCGTACTCTTGATGATAACCCTGTCTTTCTCCTGGCCGAATTCAGTTGTCTTGAACCAGACAGCACCATCATGGTCATAGACCAACCCCTTGTCACGCAAGTTGGCAACCACATCATCAACCAATCCTTTTTCATAAAGGGAATGCTTCTGAGAGAAAGCGTAAACAGAACGACGCAA